>PLBD01000467.1 GCA_003135315.1 Acidobacteriaceae bacterium
AAATGCTGTGGGGCGGGTACGGCCCGAACAGCGGCAGGACAATCCGTCCGAGCCGGACCGCTGGCAGCCGTCCGTGAACGATGAAACCAGGGTTGCGCTACGGGCCAAGGTTTTCGTGATGTTCGGTGCGACAAAGCCGAGGCTGGCGCAGTGGCACAAGGCGGACAGCGCACTGTTCGGGCCACTGCTCTGCGAAACATGTGGCTGAATCGTTGGGACAGCGTTAGAGATGCGAGTTGCGCAGTCGCTGTCCGCCCTGACCCGTGTTGACCTCTGTTTGGGACGATACGCCCATATGTCTACTCTTCGAACTCCCGGCTCACAAACGCTGCTGACGACCATCAAGGCCTGCCTGCAGAATGTGGATAGGTTCCTGGAGGAAACCTACGATCTCGAGTTTCGCGATCCCCCTCCATCCCGATATTTCATCGTGATGATTGCGCAGGAAGAGTTCGCGAAGGCTTTCATTGTTTACCTGATTCGGGAAAGCGCTATACCATTCACGTTGTCAGTGTTGCGAGCCATCAATGATCATGTGTGCAAGCAACTCATTGGCATCGTCATGGACTACATGATCATGCATTGGGACGAGCTTGATGAGATGCGGGCTCTCATAGCAAAGGATTTCGTTGCCGGNNTGTCGGGAGTGCGGTTGATATTTTGCGTTACGAGAGAATCGGGTGCTGGGAGAGCCGGTCGTGGGTATGGGCAGAAGATCCAGAATACGATCCTTCGGCCCTTGCTGTTGCGAATGGAAAGCGAGATCGCCGCAAGCAGGATTCTCTATATGTCCGAATTGGTCGAGACGGTAGGGTTTGCAGCATGCCAGCGACAATTACCGAGCAGGAGACAGAGGAAGAGTTGGAGCGTGCACGCCGGTACAGGCGGTTCATGAACTCTCTGTTGGAGGAGGGTGATCGTTCCGAGAGATTCCGGAAAGCGATGGCGGTGATCAAGCTGATATTTGTAGGGCAAGGAAAGTGAGCGAGCAAGAACCAAAGACGCACTCTCTGGTGCGGACGCCGACGTAGTGGCAGCGAAATACTCGGCGGGAGCACGGCAGTTCTAACTCCGCGGTAAGGGCTGGCCTAGTAGAGGAAGGACAGGATGGGCGCCATATTCAATGTCGTGACGTTCAATGAGAACGAAGCCTCTGCAGTCGAAGACCTTTTCGACGATTTAGTCAATTCAGGTCGCGGCCTGGTTCTGCGAAGTGGGTCGGATTCCATAAAGTTCCCGGACATAGGGAAGGTCGTATACACGCTGCGACATCACCCGCTCAGCTCGCAGGGAAACGTGGTCGCGGCAACAGCGCTTGCACAGCTATTCTCTGAAATGGCCGAGAGCGAGTGGCGTGATCGATCCTATTTCATATTCTACGGCTGCGCCGGAACAACCGATCAAAGCGTGAAGAACAGTGTCTTTCTCGTTGGCTCTGTTACCTACGCGTCATTGGGAACAGTGGATCTGTTCCAAAAGCCCGCGCTTGAGAATCCGGATGCATGCGCGATCCCGGAGAAGGTCACTCTGAAAAATAAGTGGCTCGTCCACACCGATCCTCGCGAAGTCGATCCCCTGCCGCAGGTGGGATTTCCGCTTGTTCTCGGAACTGGTGCGATGGACCTGTGTGCTGTCACAGGACTTCCCCAGGCGCAGACTGTCGCAACGGATAAGGTGATAAAAGTCGGACTGTGTGCGAATCCGCCTACGCCAATGCTCTCCGGTCCGCCGCATCGCGTTTACAGCAAGGATGACTGGTCCTACCGCCAGGCGCTTGATTGCATCAAGTCCTTCAACACTGCGCCGCTGCTCATAGATATGGAGTCGTACGGTATTGGCAGAATCGCGAAAGCGCTCGCGCTCCAGCAAAGGACGGTCATTCTCAGGGTCGTAACTGACGCGCTCGCGGATCATACTGGTTCAGACACTTATCAGCGCGCGTGCCTTCGGGGAGCCAGGAATTCGATCATGGCTGTCGTGATGGCTCTAATAGAAAGAGGAAGGATGGCTTCCAATGGACCCTAGAACACTGAATCAGCGATACAGCACTGGAGCCATCGTAGAGTGGATCGGTTCGCTTCGTGAGCCGCCACGGCGCCGAGAGGGGCTGCCCTACCTTACCGAGGAAGAACGGGCGACGCTTGACCGGCTGCGCTCCTTTCAGCGCCAGCTTCTCGTCGATATTGCTCCGAGCGCCAAATACGTTGTTGGCGATCGCGAAGTACGCAGGTCTACCGATTTCCGTCGAGCCCGGCACCCGCTGCCAGCGGATGTTGTCCGCAAGCGGTTCATGTCCGAGATGCGCGAGCAAGTTACCCTCGCAGCTTTGCCTTTGGAAGGTGTCTTGCCTGGTGACGAGGCCAGGCGGCGCATTCTCCGCCTGCGCTCAGAGGTATCCTCAGCAGAACGCACGCGACGCGCGAACCCCGCGGACGCAATTGCGGATGAGTTGTTCCTGAGTTTTCTCGCTTGGCTCGCTGATCGTGGCGATAAGCCGTGGTTCGGCGAGTACTATTGGAAAGCGGAAGACGACTTCTTCGTTTCTTCCTTAGGCGAGCCCATTTGGCCCTACTTGCCGTGGCCCGCACCAAAAGTCATCTTCGGAGTTGTTCTTGGTGCCTTCGTGGTTGGTAGTGGCGGCTCAATGGAAGGAATCGCCGTTCAGCCTGCTGTGCGCGCCTTGGAGGATCTGCTTTGGGGAGAAGGAATTGCTGTTACGCAGGAGTGGGTGGCCTCGCTGGTGTTCGCTGGTGGTTCCTTCCGGTAGACCAACACTCGTGATACTGGGAAAATGAGCTTGCCATTGAAGCACAAGAGTCCTCCTTTGGATATCACAGCGTTGAAGCGCGAGCTATCCCAGCTCGGCAGCATCGATCGAGTGTCATGCGATATAGTGACAATGCAACAATAACTTAGGGGCGGCCCAATGAGTATCGAATGTCAGGACATGGCCCGGAGGCGAGCTTGCTCCTGTTAAAAATTTCGGTTCTTAATATCCTTCTTTGATGGTCTGCCTTCCAATGCATTGATAATGTTCCGCACTGTCGACCATGACAAATGCACGCCCCCGCTCCTGGATACTGCCTCTCGCAGTTTCTTCTTAAGTAGCTCAGCCGCCTGCTCACGCGTCATTTTCTTGACCGTAGTCACGGGGCGCGGCCCCGCCGCCCTCGCCGGCGGCGATTTCAATCCAGCCCACGAGCTCCGCCGAGAAGCCTGAATGCTCGCTGATCACTCCACGGTGGAGGAGATCACGCCTAAGCATAGGTTCGATGTACTGATGCAGGAGCCCCAACCGATCGCCGATTCCCAAGAATGGTGAGCTGGACGGTAGGCTCCAGATTGCGTCGGCCCGGCTCTCAAGCGCCGGCTTCCGCGTGCCATCGAGCTGCACAGCAATAGCTTGAAGGTGTGAGCGCTCGCCCGAGTCGCTGTGGGCGTGGACGAGCCACCAAGTCAGGATACCCGGATCCCCGTCATTCCCGCGGACCACGGCGCCGATCTCTTCGGGCGGCAGGAGCCGAGCGCGCGCGATCGCTTCCTCCACCAGTATGTGGTCCAAACCCATGAGCTCCACGTCGGCTCGTTCGCGCGCCACTTCGCGCCGCGTGGTAAACCGCACTACCACATCGCTACCGTTGTTCCCGCGGATCTCAAAGATTCCGTCTCCGAGTCCGACGATACGAAGCCCGACATACTCGAGGGCTACTCCCAGGAATCGGACCAGTCGATCCATTCCGGCGCCGATATCAGCGAACGGTTTGTAATCCTCGAGACTGAAGCCCTCGAGATCCTGAAAGAGCTCGAACACAACCTTTCGGGCTTCGCTCGCGTTCGATAGTGCTGCTTCGAGTTCAAAGCGCGTCCGTCGTAGCTCAGGATCCGATAGCGCCTCCTGATAGAGACGGTCGTAGCTGAGCCGTTCAGAGAGCTGACCAAGAATCTGCGAGCGCAGATCCTCGGCTACATTCCCACGCTCGTCGACCTTACCCAGCGTCCGCGCAATCTCCATAAGCTTCTCGTCGAGGAGTAAGAAGATCTTTCCCTCGATCGTGTCGGACAGGACCAGGTTGTAGACCTGTGCCGTGTGGTGCTGTCCGTATCGATGGATTCGTCCGATGCGCTGTTCGACGTCCATCGGATTCCATGGAAGGTCGAAGTTGAATAGCACGCGCGCAAACTGTAGGTTAATTCCTTCCCGACCGGCCGCCGTGCAGACGAGGACCTTGGGGCCGCCGTTCTGGCGAAATTTCCTCTCAGCGGCGAGTTTCGCGCCATGATCGCCGCCGCGCAAAACAGCGACGCCCTGCCCAGGGTAAGCGGCCTCGATCTCGCGTCCTAACAGATCGACAGTGCCCAGGTACGTGGCAAAGATGACTACCCTTTCCGACGCGTTTTGCCTCCAGAGGGCACCGAGGGCGCTGAGAAGCTTGTCGACCTTAGTCTCGCGTGCTTCGGGCGACGCCTCGAGCAGCGCTCGAATCCGCAGGCGCTCCTCCGGAAGCGCAAGAGTCACGGAGGACGCAGCCACATCCTCAGCACGCGCTGAGGCGTACTCCGATGCATAGGGNNCGGTCGGACACTAACTCAAGCTCCTCTTCATCCATCCGTTTCACGTGACGAAGCTTAAGATCCGCCAGGACGCGATCGACTTCGCTCCTACCTACGGCGTCGTCGCCCAGCACGTACTCCTCCTTGATGATGCAACGGGCATCCGCATACAGCTTCTCGCGGCCTTCGATGTCCAGGTCGCGATCTTTAAGGATCGCTTCATGGAGTGTGAGCATCAGCAGCCGCCGGCGAAGTGTGCGACGAACGGCTGCGAAGCTGGAGGCGGCGATCTTTTGGAAAATGGCCATGACAAACCCGAGCCCGCGTCCCTGGCTCCCTTGGCGTCGCGCGAGCGCGAAGCCATCTTCGAGGTATCTGCGAAGCTCGTCGTAGAACGCACGCTCTGTGTCCGACATCAGGAACGACTCGGTGTGCACCCATCGACGCGCGAAAAGTGGTGTGCCATCTGGCCTGCAAGCGTCCGCCTTCGTTCGGCGGTAGACCACTGTATTGAGTCGATGCCTGTTTTCGGTCATGTCCTCGGGGCTCTTGAACAGGCTTGGGTTCAAAAGCTGAACAAGCATCCAGAAGCGAAAATGATCGCCCTGGTGCGGCGTTGCGGAGAGCAGAAGTAGATCCCGTGTGTGGTTTCGCAGCGCTTCCGCCAGCTTGTAATTCTCCGTCTTCTTGATCCTGCCGCCGCTCTTGTAGGCGGTGAGGTGGTGCGCCTCATCGAACACGACCAGGTCCCATGGCGGTGCCTCGAGGAGGCGCTTAACGCGTGCAGGGCGCTTGAGTGTGTCGACGCTTGCGATCAACCGGTTGTGCTTTGCGAAGGCGTTCGACTTGCGGTCAGTGACGTCCCCCTCGTTGCCGAACACCTCGAAGTCCAGGTGGAAAACCTCGCAGAGCTCGCGGTGCCAATTGTTGACAAGCCCTGCCGGGACGACCAATAGCGCGCGCTTCAATTCGCCTCGACTGGCGAGCTCCCTGACAATCAGAGCGGTCTCAATGGTCTTTCCGAGCCCGACCTCGTCGGCAATCAAGAAGCGCCGCGGAGAGGCGGTCGCTATCCGGTGCGTGAGCACGACCTGATGCGGAAGCAGGTCGATTTTGGCAGCGGTTAAAGCAGCAGCGCTCTCCATGAGCGGAAGGGCATGTGATTCGTATGCAAGCCACGCCTTCCGTAGGCGATCCTGGCCACCGGTCACAGCTGCGACGATCCGATCCGAGCGCGACGATTCGAGTCGAGTGGATATGACCGGAACCTGGCGCTCGCCGATCCCGAAAAAGACGCGGACGTAGCCCCCCTGCGGTGAATCAATTACTACGCCTGCTCCGAAGTCTGCATGCGTGATTCGTTGGCCCGGTTGAAGACCCACGTCCGGCATCAGGAAATCCGCGGGTGGTGGAGGCCAATCCAAGCTGGCCCGTCGCAGTCTTGACTCTTCTCGCGGGTGTCTAGGATCCGGCCGACATCGGCTTCGGCTCCTCCCCAAAGAATGCGGCCGAGCGTCAGCGTCTTACCATTGGAGGGAGGAGCGCAGTGCCAAAGATAGCTCTCAGTGGCGCGCGTCATGTGGATGCGCTGCCTGCCTGATGGAAGCCAGAACACGAGACCCGCCTGACCCTCGTACTCCTCTTGGAAACTGAAGATGCGAGGCTTCAAATCTTCCTCGAGCCAGCGCTCGGCGTCATCCGGCGCAAGCGTGTCGATAACGCCCTCCATCCCCGCGACAACGAGCGTCTTGCCGTCGGCGCTAGGGAGCTCGGCCGGCCAAGTCTTCGCAAACGCGAAGAGCGCTCGAATCGGGATTACGTCGGGTGGTGACGCTAGCTCAGCAAGAGCGGCGGGACCCCAGAGAAGAGAGATGCCGCGCCGAGACCATGTTTTGTCGCGTACGAGCCGCATCGCCTCACCCGACTGCGAACAGCGCGAGCTGTTTCACCTGGTCCTGATGCGAGCGTTCCCACGAGTCGTAAATTGAACGAGCCCTGGCTGCCGCGTTGCGTACCTCGGTGCTTTCAGCCCTCCGCGAATGCCAGTCGAGGAGCGAGGCGAGTGCGGGGTGTGGTTTGAAGTTCTCATTCTTTAACGTGTCCGAGGCGTTGATACCACTACCATCAAAGCAGGCACCGATCAGGAACATTGTCTGATCATAGTCACTGGCAAGATTTCGACGATGCTTACCGATCCAGGCGCGCGCGAAATCGAGTGGGGATCTGACGCTGTAGACCTTTTTCTCTTCCTTGCACCATCCTCGCTGCTCAAATTCCTCGGGCGCAACGCCGGTCCCGCGAAGGTACTTCTGCAGCTGATCGCGAGCTTGCTCCGAACGCCCATTGAAGATGCGCAAGAACTGTCGGGTGAACGGCTCGGCTTCGACGGGCGGCGGCTCAGTCTTTCCGGTTTCCTCATCAAGAAGCTGGATGATGCCAACAACGGCCTCTTTCACGGTCAGCGCCCTGTCCTGATCCACAAGCACCTTGCCATAATGACGCGAGAAGTATTCAAGAGCCTTGCCGCGCTTGATCACCTGAAGATCGGCGGCAGCGAGCCCCTCTTTTGCATGGTGCTCAAGGAGGGCCTGTAGCTGGCGAACATCCCCTTGCACTTCACGGCGCATCCTTGCCCAGCTCACCACCTTCGGTTCATCGATGCGTTTTCGGCAGACATGTACGATATCGTATTCGATCTTTTGCGAGCCAATCGTCCCCGGTTTTGCCCCTTCACCTTTTGTCTCATCCGATCGGATGGGATAGGTAGCCTCGAGATAGAAACCCGCGTCGAACAGGCTCTCAAGGACTGCCACCCACGGATCATCCTCACTATGGTGGAACGTGAAGGCAAGGATGCCTCCGGGTTTCAGAATCCGATGAGCTTCTCGCCAGCATTGGGTGAGGAGGCGCTGATAGAATGCTTCGGGATCTTCCGGTTGGCGAGCGCGGTTGGAGACGACTTCTAGCGCCTTCGGTGTGTACTCCGCGGCGAAGAGATCCGGATAGTGGTTCTTTAGGACAAGCCGAAGCCAGACGTAAAAGAAGTCGGCAAGTTCTGAATAGTGGAGCAGGCCGCCAAATGGCGGATCGGTCACGACAAGGTCGAACGTTCCACTCTCCAGTCCAGAGAGTTCGGTGGCAGAGACGCAAGCGAGTTCGGCATCCGTGACGCGATCACCACATACAACCTTTTGACTCTTGCCCGAGAGGACCGTGCTGAGGTCGGGCGACGCGGCGGCGAGAAGGTCACTACTGACGAGGTCCCACGGCGCGGCGCACCATTCCAGGCTTTCCACCAAGGCCGACGTCGTTGACGGCCAGGGACCGTATCCGACGGGCGGGAAGACTCCCACCTCAATGACGGTCGACTTTGGATGGAAGTTACTGTTCGTGAACATCGGCGCAAAGTGATCGTGCGACATGTGCCAAAAGGCGAACATATTCTGGTTGCGCAGGTACTGCTGAAAGGCTCCTAGCACGAACTCGCGCGTCTCCCAGCGATGGTTCTGACCACCGGCCGCTGCGATCGCGCGAAGCAGCTGAGCATGTACCAGCAGCTGCCGCGGNNTGTACCCATGATTCGGTAGCCCGCCGTTGTTCATTGTGGTCATGAACCCGGTCGGCAATTCACTCCGCGGCCAAAAATCGGAGAGATCTTTGTCCTTGCGCGCGTCCCATTCATGCAAGGCAGCATCGAACGCCGCAGTTTCTGCCGGCTTGAAGAACCTTCCGCCGTATGGTTTCCTTTCTTGGGCACACGACGGGCAGTATCCTTGTATCGCGTAGGCAGCCACGGGGCCCGTCTTTCCCAAGTGCCTCACGGCCTCGAGGACGTCCTGCACTCGTCCACACGTGGAGCCCTGGCATGTGAAATGAGACTTCTTAGGAACCGTTCCTTTATTTGTCTCGAACGAAACTCCGGTCTCAGGACACGTGACCCGCTCAGGAAGTTTGCCTCGAACCTCTATGAGACGCGTCGTTTTCGCGCGCTCGGCATTCCACGCGACCGTTGCCTCCGGTAAATCGGTCGCGCTGCCTCCGAACAGTGCTCCGTTCCTAGATTTGGCAGGCGAGCCCAAGAGAAACGACGGGTGCAAGAGCAGCGTGAGATCAACCTTCTTGTTCTTGCGTTTCTTGAGGTCGAGGGGCATTAGTTGTCGGTGTTGGCAGTGCGGACAACGAACGCCGCTTCTCTTGTCGAGTACGGCGAAGGCCCTTTCGCTATCCGCGATCACCAAGGGAATACCCGGGGCCATACGAGCTTCCGCATCCTCCACGTCGAAGTGCTTGCGACACTTCTCGCAGCGCTGTTTCTCCCATGCTTTTACCGAGAGCGTCTTCACAGCCACGACGGGCGTCGACATGATTGGAGTTCTGTGCCCGCAGCCTGTTACCTGACAAGGCCCGTGCTTGGCCCAGAAGACGTAGATGATCTCCGGGCCCTCGTAGCGATAAGACTGACGCTCCACTAGCGAGACTGAAAGCGGATCGAAGCCCGAGCCCATCTTTTTGCCTGTTGGAACGTGCGTCCATGAACCCTTGTGTCCCCGCGGACAATCACAGGCATAATACGGGGCGATCGCCGGCCTCACTTCGCCGTCGACTTCGGCAAGCAACGCCTTGACCTCGTCCGGTGTCACCTTGGAGAACTCGTTCTTCACGACGAGCCAAGCGATTGGGTTTAGATCTGTTCCCCACATCTTCATTCCGAGCCGAGAGCCTTCAACGAGCGTCGTGCCGCCTCCCATGAAGATGTCGGCCACCCTCAGGTGTGCGAATGCCGCTTTCTTCTGATGATTGGCGTAAAAGAGATCCCAGACAGTCTTAGCGGCCTGCGCGGGATCAGCGGGAGCCTTGGCGCTTGCACCTATGAGGATTGAACGGAAGACGGTCGAGCGTCTGCGCGCCCACCATTTAGACATTTGATAGATCGGTTTGCCGGCGTTGCCTTCGATCGTCGCGACTTGGTTCACAGGGAGGATCGGGAAGTCCACCTCGAGGCATGTTCTCGGACGCGCGGGGTCAGCGAAGTCGACGGTTTCTACGGCAGTAGTCTTCCCCGCGCCGACGGCGCGTGCGATATCGTCCTCGATCCCGGTCTTCCGGCGGTTCCCCGAATTCGCCTTAGCCATTTCTGATCTCACTCCGTCCGCGAAAGCTCGATGAAGGGCGAGGCGACCTCGAGAACGGTAAGTCCGCCATGCGTCAGTGTTGGATAGCCGCCCTGGCTCTTCCACTTCCGCCGTCCGAGGGCAAACTGTGTGATGCCGTGCTTCGTCATCAGCTCGAGCTGCACGGGTGGGACCCACGGAGACTCGTCTCTCTCCCCATAAGCAAACCGCCCCGACTTGAACACTTCCTTTAGAAACCTGGCTTGATCATCCGGCGCGTCCGCAAAGAGTCCAGTTGCCGCGTAGCCATGGTCCGATGTGATGACGAGACGCCGTCCCGTACACATTCGGTCCACGAGCGACCAGAAGTCGTCGCTGGTCAGTTCTTTCGCGACTTCGACTGTGAGCCTCTCTAGACCCTGTCCCGCCGCCGCCAAATCGTGCACGCGGTTGTCCGGCCAGTGATGCCAGAGCACCCAATCCGGTTTGGTGTCGATCACCTTGGCTGCGTCGGCCCAAGGGATGCCGAGCGTCTCCGTTCGGGCCTTCTTCAGCCTGTGCGAGGATCCCGCACCATTGTTCTCGAGTGCCGCGCGGCCGGCGAATCCAAGTGCTCGTGCAAACGAAGACGTTTCACCCGGAAGCTCCGATGCAGTTGCGTACGAGGCGTGGAGCTTGTAGCCGCGTTTCTCTGCCTCCTTTAGAAGCCACGGAACCTCTCGCAGTGAGAGCCCATCGAGGATTAGGACCGCGCGGCCGGAGTTTCTTCCAGCCCACCACGAGGCCAACGTCTCTGCCGTCGTTGGGGCACTGGCATTGAATTCCTTCCACAGATCCCAGCCAGCGGCTGCCAGAAACAAGTCGAGTGCAGCTGTCTCTCGATCGCGCGTTGTAACTTCACCTGGCGCCGCCTTCGGTGTCACCGGTGGGCTGCATATTTCCCAAGCGTGCTGGAAGATCGCGCGCCATGCCTCTCTCGCCGTCGCGGTGGCTAGCGTCCGTGTTAGGGAAAGGGAGAGTCCCATCTACCCTTCGTCCTTCTTTAGGTTGAGCTCGTATGTCAGCCCGTCCGGTAGCGCGCGCAGAACCTTCTGAAGCTGGGCGCCTGTTGATGCAGTGACCCTCAGGTTCACTTCGCGGACGGTGGTGCCCGGTCCGATACCCCACGCTTCGACTTTGCCAATGAGGTTCAGCGCTGAGGTCGCGGGGGCTGATAGCTCGACGACGTTGTTCGCTGCAACCGGTGGTCCTCCGAAGATCGTTGCCCCCCCGATCGGATCAGCGGGAACCGGAACACCGCCGGGCTGAGTACCAGCCGACGGAGCCGGTGGTTGGAACAGCCCCACGCTCGAAGGAGCTTGACCTCCAGAGGTTGGCTGCGTCGCCAGGCCGTGCGCCTGCGGAACGGCCTGCGGAAGGAGAAGGTACGTCTCATCGAGATGCTTCCCGGTGCCGAGTCGGCCTCGCATCCGTATCCAGACAGATTCTTCGTCCTCACCCGGAGATGCCTGCAGGTATTCCATCCCACGAAGGTTGACGGCGATCTGCCCGCGGGCGCACATTCTAATGATCTTCTCCTTCATCGAGGTTTCGCCGAGCCATGGGATGCAATCCTCCTCATTCGGCCTCGGCTCTTGCAGCTCGCGAAGAACCTTCCCAACGGACTCATTGCTACCCGCCGCTGCGAGGACCAAAGCTTCGAAATCCTCTGGAACGAAGATATCGCTCTTGAGACACTCTTCAATGGCTTCGGGAATCTTGCTGCCTTGCGCGGTCAGATTCTCGACGTGGAACTTGCAGCGCGTTGGGTCGGTGAAGCTCCATGTCCGAAGAACGGCGAACCGATCAAAGCGCTGTCTGATGATCGAACGCAGCTCCGTCTGGTACTTCGTCTGAAGCTTGCCGTACTCGGGATCCTGCGCGCGCCATTCCTGGGCTTTCAGAATAGCTCTCGCGAGCACGAGGAGATCCCGATCGTTGTACGCGTTGGTGCCGCCCGTGTGTGGCAGCAAGAAGCGGACGATGTTGCGTCGTCGTTGAAGTTGGTCCTTGAGCCAACGACCGAGCTGTGCGTGCAGCTTGTCTGGCTCCTCGGGAAGAACCAGAATCGGGATCCGATCGTCCCATCGATCAGGCTGTTCCGAATCTTCGAGCCCCTTCCATGGTACCGTGGTCCACGCTGGCGGAAGCACGATAACGCGAAACGCCTTCGCTACGTCCTCGGTGCCTGAGAGAACGTATCGAATCTCGCGTCCAAGCTGAGCTCCGTCTGAACCATCCGTGAAAAGGCGATCGTTCCGCGCAAACGCCATGAGCTTTGCCTGCGGGTTCTCTTCCTCACGAAAGACGAGCCGCTCGCCGTCGGGATGGATGTTGAAGCTGTTGTCCGCAATCAGGGCGAGCTCGACCTGGAAGGCATTGTCGTCGATCGGTTTGCTTCGGGTGATGTCGACGTGAAGCATTTGCGGGCCGGCACCGGCATGATTGCCCACGGCCAGCGATCGGAGCCAGAGCGCCCCGACGATTTCGGAGAGGTGTGGAACCTCGGTGTCGGGCGATTTGACGGCTTCGGCTACTGCTGTGAGGTTGCGCTGCGCCTTCTCTCGCAGAGTCGCATGGTGCTGGTTGGCAACCGAGTCCAGGAGCGCAGCGATCCCACTCGACTCATCGTCAAGACGGAAGTCGGCCGCGGTGAGCACTGGCACCACTGCTCCACGACTCTTAAAGAGGTCTGCGAGGATCCGAATCAAATCGCGCGTCTCCTGTGCGTCCGTCGCGACCAGCACCTGGTCCTCCAGGAGTTGCATAAGGTGCGGCGCAAACGGCCACATCTCCAAGAAGTCGCGCCGCTTGCGATCGTGGTCGGTGGGTGCGACGTCCATAAGGCGGAGGTACTCAGATACGTGCGCGGCTGTGAGCCCTTCGATGTCCGCCTGAGGGACCTGCGTGCGGTTCTCGAATAGGCGGTGGAGGAGGAGCCGGCGACGATCGCGCTCCGCGCTGGGGCCCTTGAAGTCGACTAGAACCGGGTTAACGCGATGGATCTGTTGATAGGCGTCCGTAGCGCCGTTCCGCACCGACACCACAAGAACAAGCAGCTCCGGATGCTCCTTCGCGATCTCCGACAAAATCTGAACGAAGTTGAAGGCCCAGTGCTTCCACGGGTACTGCTTCGTATTTGTTAGGCCGTCAAACCAAGTTTGGAATTCGTCTAGGAGGAGGGCAACGGGTTGCTTGTGAAGGAGCTCGAGTATGAGCGAGTCAGGCGGAATGTCAGTCTTCCGATCGCCAAGCCCCTCCCACTTTCCGCGAATGAACTGGCCGTGCGGATGCTGCTCAAAGAGTAGATCCCAGAGGAACTTGTAACGTTGGCGATGGAGGCTCTCGCTGATTACCATCATTCCGGTGCGGAGGGGCAGGCTGGCGATCTTTGGGACTTGAAGTCGATCCGCCCACGTCTCGAGCCACGATCTCGTGGCGTTCGCGTCCGTCAAAGTGTGATAGAGGGCGGCGAGCAAGTGCGACTTGCCTTGCCCTCGCTCACCGATCATCACCAGCGGTCGTCCCTGATCCGGCCCGACGGCTTCGATGGCCTTGAGCAAATCATGTGATGGGTAGGTAATCTCGAGGAACTCCGAGGCCGGAATCTGCGTTGCACCGGTGTGCTTTTCGTTGGCCAATTCAATGGCCGTGCCCTTCAGGCGCTTGCCTTGGAATTCCTTGCGTAGCGTCAGGCCGAGCATGCGGCTATCTCCTCGTCAAGCTGGACCGTGACTTAGGGACGGCTGCCTGCGCTGGTTCCGCCTCTGCGACGGTCCGCTCCGTGATCCACATATCGAGCTCGGCGCGCCTGAATCGCCACGTGCCCCCGACTTTGAAGGCCGGCATTTGCCTCTCGGAGAGCAAGCGATAGATCGTTCGCTCCGTTACCTTCAGGTAGTCCGCGACCTCCCTTAGGGTGAAGATCTCCGTGCTCATCGACGTCCTCATGCGCATGTCGAGTGGTGCTCGACAGACTACGGTAAAACTTTCAGGACTTCTAGCTAGAATGGCTAAGGGATTCAGGATATTTCATCGAATGTGCCCGTCGATTCCTTGCGTCGCAAACGCAAGCCGATGGTGGTGGGCCCGCTGTTCAACTGATTGCCTAAGATTGAGGCACGACCGCATCAGCTCGAAAGGGCCCGGACGGCACGCGGTGCTTATGCATGCATGCGTCTCTTAGGAAGTGCAACATGGCGCTCGATTTGCTTCAACAGGCCCGCCTTGCATCTAGAGAAGGAGCGCCCTAATGCCCACACATCTCACAGCCCGGCTCGCTTGGCACACGGACGGCTGGAACGGATCCATTTGCCATGCCCCGGAGAAGAATACCTACTGTGTCGGCTGCAAATCCTTTCCCGGCGATGTCATCGCTCGCGAACGCGACCTCAAGAAGGAACAGCTTCTCGCGGGCCGCTCGGGCGACAAGCTCGAGGGCTACGTTCCTCCATGCGGCTATAGTTACAACGCCTTCGGTCTCAACGAGGCTCCGGCCGCTTCGAACCCGCCGGACTTCTTTTTTGGCGGCGCGACGCGCCATGAGTGGCAGCTCCCGCCGGCTACCGTCAGTGTGTGGCCCTACGAGGCCATGTACGCGGAAGAAGTCAAGGCGGAGGGCTTCCTCGACAATGATCGCCGCCGCGCTTTGACGCTCGAGTTCTTTAAGCCCATCCAGGAAGACTGCGGCAAGAATCTCATTTTCTACTACGCCAACTATTCGAACCCCCTCTCGGAAGACGAAGCGCCGCGTTACGTGCTCCTCGGCGTTTCCCGCATCATCAAGACGGGACCGGAGCTCTTCTACGAAAACGTGTCCCCCGAGGTCGCAAGAAAATATGCCGGCGGAATGATCTGGGCCCGCAACATCTCATCGGCTTACCCTGACGAAGGGGTTCGGCTCCCCTATCACCGCTACGCTGGCGATCCCGACAGCCTGGCACGGATCGCTCTTTTTCCTGAAAATCCGCTGCTCTGCAAGTACGGCTCAAAGCACCTCACCGACGACGAAGCGATCGGGCTCCTCGAGCAGTTTCTCGCCAAGATTCGCCTGTTGCGCGACCTCGGCGACATGACGGAGGACTGGAGCGTTCGGGAGAGCTGGCTGCTCAAGGTCATTGCGGGCCTCTGGACGCAGCGCGGCCTTTATCCCGGGCTTCTCAAGGCGCTCGATGTCGCGGGCGCCAGTCTCTTCGTCGACCGGGTCAAGGCTCTCTGTGCCGAAGTGGGTCACACCGCAGCGCATACGGCGGCCTTCGAGGTCCTCGAAGCAGGCCGCGACAACGCCCTTACAAAAGGTTTGGAACCTTCGGCCGCCAAGAAGATTGCCCGTAACTGGAGGCTGTTGGACGACGGTGCGCGGCTGCTCCTGCGTGATGTCCTACCGAGGCTTGATCTTCCTGCCGATGTGATGCAGGAAATCGTCTCGAAGGAGCGTGCCGATTGCGGGCTGACCGTATCGGCGGAGGAAATTGCGGGAAATCCCTATCTGATTGCCGAGCTCTATTGTGGGGTGGACTCCAGTGATCGGATTTCCTGGAGCACTATCGACCGCGGCGTTTTGCCTTCCCCAGACCTCGGCGGCACACATCTGGCCGATGTGGAGTTTAATGACGCGCGGCGATTTCGCTCCCTGTGCGTTGAACATTTACGCACTGAACCAAAACACACCTTCCGGCTGGCGCGAGATCTCATTGTCGAGATCGCCGAGCGAATGTCCAGGCTTCCGGCATGGAAGCAGGCGGAGTTTACGGAGCGCTACTTTGATGTTGACGCGGATTTCCTGTCGGCAGCCCTAACCCTGCGTACCATTGAACCCAACTTGGCGATCTACCTGAAGTCTGTGTTCGAAGATGAACGAAACCTTGAGGGCACGCTTCGCGACCTGGCATCGCGGCCGGATATAACCTTACGTCGGCCGGTGACCGAGGCTGACTGGTTGTCGTGGGTATTCAAGTCTGACAGTCCGCTCGCCCTGAATGCGGGCGCGGAATATGCCGAGGCGACAAAGGAACAATCGGAGATCTGTTACCGCCTGTTCAACCGTCCGCTCAGCGTCGTAACGGGGCCAGCCGGAACAGGAAAGACAACCGTTATCGAGGCACTGATCCGCGCCGTGCGGCGCTCCGAAGGGGACGCCGCCGCCGTATTGGTGCTGGCTCCGACCGGAAAAGCAGCGGATCGCGCGCGTGAAGTTTTCGAAAAATCGTCGCTTCAGCGCGTGGAGACCGTAACGGTGCATTCGTTCCTCGCCTCGAATGGATGGTTGAACGAGAATCTTACGTTCAAGCGTGGGGGCGGAACGCGCGCCGAAGTGGGCACGCTCGTCCTCGACGAAGCTTCGATGTTGGACCTCGAGCTTGCGGCGGCCCTCTTCCGTTCAGTTGACTCGCAGCATATTCGGCGGCTGATCTTGGTCGGTGACCCCGGCCAGCTTCCGCCGATTGGACGAGGCCGCGTCTTTGCCGACGTGATCAAATGGCTGTCAACAGACCATCCCGAGAGCCTTGGCCGCCTCCGGCGCAATCTCCGTCAATTGCTGAACAAGGTACGAGGCGAAGGCACGGCTATCGTCTCAATGTCTGAACTGTTCCTTTTCGATGACGACGACAAGGGCGTTGGCGGCACCGACGCCGCCACTCGGGCCGACCAGGAAGACCTCATCGCGCGTATTCACGCTGGAGGCACGGTGGACCGCGACCTCGACGTCATTTACTGGAACGAGCCAGAAGAGCTCGCCCGCACGCTCATTGAAGCCGCCGAAGCCCGAATGAGCAAGGGGAAGCCCGTCGACGGAAAGCAGCCCTATCAGATTTGGCGCGAAGCCCTTGACGGCGATCCGATGGCATTCCAGATTCTGACGCCTCACCGCGGTGAGTTGCACGGCGTTGAAGCGATCAACGAGGCCTGCCAGGATCGCATCGCAGGATTCGTGCTTGGAAGGATCGGCGCCGTCGACGGAATAACGCTCTTCGACAAAGTCATTCAAGTGCGTAATCGGCCCAAATCGAATCCGATATGGGCCTACGATTGGAAGCGCCGCGAGAACATTAGAGTCGAAACCTTCAATGGCGAGATCGGTATAGTTGGGACCTTTCCATTCGATAAGAAGATCTGGACCACTTTGAAGACGGGATACGGACCACGTCTCAAGCGCTTCACGGTCCAGTTTACCCGCAAGCCGAACATCACCGTGGGTTACGGGCGCGGCGTGCCCGCAGGGAAATACTCGAAGAATGAGAAGGTCGAAGAGAATCTTGAACTGGCGTATGCCGTATCGGTGCATAAGGCGCAGGGCAGCGAGTTCGCCAACACCTTCGTGATCATTCCATCGAGTTCAAAGCGACCCGTGTCAGCCGAGTTGGTCTACACGGCGCTGACGCGGGCAAGCCAACACTGCACCCTCCTGATACAGCGAGATGTGACCAGTTTGCTCGACGCACGGCGGCGTGAGAATGCGCAGACACCCCAAATCAATTCGTATCTGTTCTCACTGCATGTTGCAAAGGACGCACTGACGAATCGGCGAAGCTGGTACGAGTCCGGGAAGATCCACGAAGCGCTCAGCGGCGACATGCTCAGGTCCAAGTCCGAAGTCATCATCGCTAATCTATTGCACGACCGAGCGATTCCTTTCCGGTACGAGCAGCCCCTTTTCGCGAAGGACGGAACGCTGCGTCTACCGGATTTCACCGTTACCTGGCGCGGAAACACCTATTTCTGGGAGCATCTCGGGCTTCTCGACCAGACTGCGTATGCGGAGGAATGGGAACGGAAGCGAGCATGGTACGGCCGCTGGTTCCCTGATCAACTCCTAATTACAAAGGAAGGTGCTCAGCTCAGCAAATCGGCCGAGGAGATCATCGCGAGGATCACCGCCGTGTAATGCGCCGGGCGCGCAAAGGTTTGCGGACGACGACTGCCAGATTAGCCTGTGGCCCGATCTTGCCACGCAAATATGTCGGCGGCGCGCCACCGAACAGCTCTAGGTCCAACACGAGTCTGCGCAGGGAATCGCCTTTCGCTTATCAGGCGATAGATCATTGACCTCGATAGGCCGACCAGGCTCTCGACATCCGAAAGGCGTAGGAGACGGCGTGAGATTAGTGGGTCATCGAAGTCGCGATCAGCTGAAATCCTTTGTGAACTGGCAGACTGCACAGGGTTTACGCGACGGCTAGCGAGGCGGATGATTTCATCTCTGAGCCGGGAGATCTCGTCTACAGCCCATTGCCGCTCCTGCAGTAGCTCCCCGAGGGTGCGGTGACCGGGATCGGCCCTCATTGCGTCGAACATATCTCGTGGCATTGGGTAGGCTCTCCAAACTGTCTGGACCTCTGTATGAGGTGTTGGCAGCCGATGTTGCGACGCCAACCCTGTAGTAACTCTAGTGTGCCGGTTTTTGTGCGGAAACTGGCGCCGGCGCCGGCCGCGACCGGCCGGCACAGTCCATGATATTCAATAGCTTATCATTATTGCGCTGCACTAAAAAGAGACAAATTAGCATTCGTAATGCGCGGGTCGCAGGTTCGACTCCTGTCTCCGCAATCTTGGCACTTCCAGCAATATCCAAAGACGTCCGCAAGTTCGATGAATATCCTTAATTTATAGATACCGGCGGGACCGACTCAGTCTGCTGGAGTCGGTTCATAGATTCTCGAATTGCCGAATGCTGCGAGAAGCCAAGGGGTAAGCTCATTCATCTTGCCGACTGTCCGTTCCGCGGGCGTCAGCCCTGGACGAAAGCCGCGTGCCCGCAAAGATTCGAGAATTTCTGGCTGACGACTAATCACATACACTGGGACGTCCCACGATGCGCCGTCGCCGCTGACGTTGGCGGCTGGCTGGTGATCCCCAAGAATGATCAGCACAAAATTGTCGCCCGCACGCTCCCGCAGATAGTTCGCGATCACATCCAAAAAATATTCCACTGAACTCAGGTAACTTTTGTCCATGTGAGTCCAATCTGGTTTCTGCGCGAGCGCACGCTGCAAGGGTTCGGCGTCGTAGGGCTGGGCGGTGAGTATGCGGTGCCCGTCTGGCTGCAGCGGCGGGGTGGGCACAAAGGGCATGTGCGTAGAGACGGTGGGAAAGAACACGAACAACGGTTTGCGGGGCTGGCGCTGCAATTCCTCAGCATCGAGTACTGCCAGCGAAAACTGATCGGGTATGCGCCACCATCCGAATTCGGGACCACGATAGTCGAGGCTTTTGGCGTCGTAGATCTCGTCAAACCCGTAGAATGCGCCTTCGGGCCAGCTCTGGCGCATACCTGGCATCACATCGATGGTGCGATAGCCGTGAGCTTTGAAGACCGATACCAGGGTTGGTCGCTGCTGGGTCATCAGCAGCGCATAGCGGCTGGAATCGCGGACCTCGATGCCTGAGAGCAAGCTCACGTGCGCGAGTACCGAGCCGCCGCCGAACGTGGGCGAGCTGACATAGCCCGACACGACGCTGCGGTGGGTATCTTGCACGGCCGCGGCCAGCCTTGCTCGTACCGGCATCAGGGCCTGCACAAACTCCGGTCGATCGTATGTGACTCTGCCGTAGGATTCCATAAAGACAAGCAGCACGTCCTGGCCGGGCAGCGCAGCGAAGCTCGAGTGCAGGGGCGGCGAGGGCGGCAGGAGTTGGGTTGCACGGTTCGAAAGCGCATCAATAATCCGCACGAGCTGCTCGCTGTAGGTCTTGCTAACCGGGATCGAGAAGCGCGGTAGAGGCGGGAACCCGCCGGTGCTTTGCTGAACAAGGAAGCAACCAACGAGCACGATCCCCACAAGTCCGACACCCATTCGCGCAGCGTGATGGAAACGCAGCATGGCATCGATCTGCCCGAGCGACCAACGGGAGGCGACATACAACCCAGCGAGCACCACGAGGGCGCCAACACAGATCGTAGCCACCGACCAGAGGGAAGCCACGCGGAACAGCATGCCGGCGACGGAGGCAAGCTGGGGTACATCCCAATAGAGATTCACTTCGCGCCCGTAGAGCGCCGGCGCCGTCACGGCGCCATAGCGGCCCAATGCAAAGATGACGATGAGCCCCGACAGTACGGCGAGCAAGCGACCCGGTGTCGGTCCGAGCCAGGCATTTGAGAGTGCGAGAAGTAGCAGTAGCGCCGCCAGCTCGATCGATAGCTCGCCTCGCCAGTGGACCGCGAGTGTCGGCCATACATTGTGAAACGTGACCAAGCCGTTGAGCAGTACCACCGCGACACACACCGATGCCCAGCGGTGCCAACCACGCCGCCTTCGGATGCTGGTATCTGTGGCTAGCATTTCGAGGTCCGGGTACTGGGTAGCGAATTGCGGTAAAGCCAAAGGACCTGCTGTAGGAAGGAAAGCGTGAGCGCAGCCGACGCTGCCGCAGCAACCCTAGCGCTCAGTGCCGGGGAGACAAACGGCGCGATGGCTACGATCAGGGCGACCATTTGCACGACGGCGATGGTCTTGCGCAAGTAGCTCGGAGGAAGCGGACGTCGCAACAAAGGCACGACCGCACCGGCCGCAAGGTAAAGATAGCGCAACAGTCCTGCCCAGAGCACCCAGGCCCCGACTTTACCGAATTGCCACGCCAGTGCTGCAAGCACGGCGACCAACACTGCATCGGTCTCCATGTCGAACCGGGCGCCAAAGCCGCTGACCATTTTGCTCCGACGCGCGAGCCATCCATCGGCGCCATCGAGGAGGCAGACAACGGACGCAGCCACCATGACCATGGCTGGAACGCCGCTGACCGTTGATTCTCCGATCAGGGCGAAGAGCAACGCAACCAGAGTTCCGCGGACGAGAGTCACCTGGTTGGCGGGGCCAAGGCACGCAAAGGGATGCTGCTGCGGCAGCACCCAGAGCATCATCCCTGCACCGACACCGAAAACGAGTACGCTTTTGGCGACATACCACCCGCTCAGCTGCAGCCGGTCGGCCACGAACCAGGCAATCGCCACCATCGCCAGCCCAACCGGTAAGATGCCGGTCAACGCGCTGTGCAGGAGACTCCGGTGCTCGGGCCTGGCAATCGTTGTAGTGAGAGCCAATTTTCCGTGGATCCTCTGAGCCGGAACGATACGCTGGCATTCTGGATCACGGCGCCGGGCCGCGGCGAGCTGCGGCGCGAGGCCGTGCCGGCGCCCAGCGATGGCGAAGCGAGTGTACAGGCACTTTATAGTGGCGTCAGCCGCGGCACCGAGTCGCTCGTTTTCGGCGGCCATGTACCCCCCAGCGAGTACGAACGCATGCGTGCACCGTTCCAGACAGGACAATTCCCGGCCCCGGTCAAATACGGTTACGCGAATGTCGGTCAGGTGTTGGAAGGCCCATCCCAGTGGGTCGGCAAAATCGTCTTTTGCCTTTATCCGCATCAGCAGCGCTACATAGTGCCTTGCGATGCACTGTACCTGCTACCCGAGTTGGTTCCTCCGTCCAGGGCGGTACTGGCGGCAAATCTCGAGACTGCGCTCAACGGGGTATGGGATTCGGGCGCGGGTCCCGGCGATCGCGTGAGTGTCGTAGGCGGCGGCAGTGTCGGGTGCCTGGCGGCGTGGCTCTTAGGCCGCATGCCGGGTTGCGAGGTCGAACTGGTGGACATCAATGCACAGCGCGCCAGCATCGCCCAGGCATTGGGCGTGAAGTTCACGCTGCCCGCTAGAGCGAGGGCCGAGGCGGACGTTGTGCTGCACGCGAGCGGCTCGGCCGACGGACTCGCCGTGGCGCTGCGCATCGCCGGGTTCGAAGCCACGGTCGTCGAGCTCAGCTGGTACGGCGACCGACCCGTGACCGTCGCACTGGGCGAGTCCTTCCACTCGCGACGCCTGGTATTGAGGTCTTCCCAGGTGGGGGCGGTGGCCGAGGCGCGTCGTGCACGTTGGAGCCACCGGCGACGCATGGAGACGGCGCTGTCTTTGCTCACCGATCCGGCGCTCGACGCGCTCATCAACAGCGAAGGCTGCCTCGAGGCTCTGCCACAGACTCTGCAGCAGCTGTCGAGGCGGCCAGGGGACGTCATCATGCATCGCGTGAAATACGACTGATCAAGCCTCAGGGAGCAAAGGATGTACACGGTATGCGTACGCGATCACATCATGATCGCCCATAGCCTTCGCGGCGAGGTGTTCGGGGCCGCCCAGCGTCTGCATGGTGCAACCTACGTCGTGGATGTCGAGTTCCGACGGCGTGAACTGGATCGGGACGGCGTTGTCGTGGACATCGGATGTGCCACCGATCTGTTGCGCGAGGTGCTGACCGAGCTCAATTACCACAATCTCGACGCACTGCAGGGGTTCTCCGGACGTAACACGACCACTGAAGTCATCGCCAAGACCATCTTCGACCGCCTGGCTGCGGGAATTGGTGCGGGCCGACTGGGTGCCTCGGCGCTGCCGATTGCGAGCGTACGCGTGTGCTTGCGCGAATCTCATGTGGCGTGGGGGGCCTTCGAGGGAGAGCTCGCGGCACCGTGAGCCAACGCGCGCTGGAGTTCCTGGTACCGGGAGACCTGCGTGCGGGGACGGGCGGCTATGTGTATGACCGCCGCATCGTCGCGGGGCTGCGCGCGCTGGGCTGGCGAATCACGGTTCACACACTGGAGGCGAGCTTTCCTCATCCCAACGCCTCGGCGCTCGAGCATGCGCGCCACGTGCTCGCGAGCTTGGCCGACCAGGCACTGGTCCTCATCGATGGACTCGCGCTCAGTGCCATGCCGGAGGTGGTCCGGTCGCACTCGGCGCGCCTAGCACTGGTGGCTCTGGTGCATATGCCGCTCGGGTCCGATCGCGGGCTGCAGGCCGGCATGGCGCAAGTGCTGGAGCAGTCGGAGCGCCAGGCGCTACAGGCCGTTCGCCACATCGTAGTCACGGGCCGCTCCTCCCGCGAGACACTCAGGCGCTATGGGATTGCTCCCGAACGCATCTCTATCGTTGAGCCGGGCACCGACGAGGCGCCGGTGACGTGCCGTTTCTCCGAGGAGGCGGTCAGGCTCCTATGTGTGGCCACGCTGGGTCCCGGCAAGGGACACGAGCTGCTCATCGACGCCCTCGCACCGCTCGCCCCGATGCGCTGGCACCTTACGTGCGTTGGCAGTCTGGCGCGGTACCCGAAGACGGTCGAGCAGCTGCGCGCTCAGCTGCAGCACACGGGTCTGACCGAGCGCGTGACGCTCGTTGGTGAAGTGGATCCCGGGGAGGTCACGCGGTTCTATCAAGATGCCGATCTGTTCGTGCTGGCGACACGCTCCGAGAGCTACGGCATGGCGATCGCGGAGGCGCTGGCGCACGGCTTACCGGTCATCAGTACATGCACGGGCGCCATTCCAGATCTGGTCGGAGCCGATGCCGGACTGCTCGTTATGCCTGATCACCTGGAGGCGCTGCGGCAGGCGCTGGCGCGCGCGCTCAACGATCCGGTGCTGCGCGCCTCACTGGCGCGAGGCGCGGCGGTGGCTCGTCGCACGTTGCCACGCTGGTCAGAGGCCTGTAGCCGCATGATGCGCATCCTCGAGGAAGTCTAAGGATCGGGGGCTAACCGGTGTCGAGGCGTGACCTGCGCGGTCATAGGACCCGCTGGATTGTGGCGTACGGCGCTTTCCGACTGTCATCGGCTGAGCCATTGGGCGTTGTGCGCAGATCACAATCGTACAGAATGTCCTGACCGGATCGCAAGACGCGATAGTTGAACCGTAGACAATCCTGCAGACGCACCCGCGGCGCCAATCGTATCGCGGGGCGGCCCTCGCCGACGAGCAGCGGGGCAATGGCGACATGCAGTCGATCCAGCAGTCCTGCTTCAAGAAAGGATGAAACCGTGATGCCGCCGCCTTCTATAAAAATGCGGCAATGACCGCGCGCACGCAGTTGACGCAGTAGATCCTTCAGGTCGAGTAGATGACCGGCAGCGGCGATTTCCAGGACCTGCTCACCACGTGCACGTGCCGCGGCCGCCCCGGCGATGCCCGCTGCGCAGACTCGCAATGTCGGAGCCTCGCCATCAGTGAACACCGTGTGCGTGGCAGGCAAGCGACATGCGGGATCGAGTATGACCCGTACCGGGTTGCCGCCCGACACCAGTCGAGTGGTGAGACGCGGATTGTCAGCGGCGACGGTGCCGGCACCGACAACGACGGCGTCGCACAGGGCACGCAAGCGATGCAGATGCAAGATATTGTCCGGTCCGGTAAGCGAGCACGAATCCCCAGACGGTGTTGCGATGAAGCCGTCGAGACTCTGCCCGATGTGTCCGATCGTCATGGGTCTGGTGGCCGTGGCGCTGCTGATCGGCAGATAGAGATCGAGCAGATCACGGTGCGGCGCATTGGCAGGAAGAGTCGACTCCCAGCCGCGAGACGGGTTCCAAAGCAGCGCGGCGCCAGGGTCATGGGGCGCGAGCGGACGTAGCCGGCCAGCCGCCCCACGTGCGAATCGACCAGGACGCGTGTCGTCGAACGTTCCGATCGACTGGGCCGCCGAGTGCGCCACGGTCCAGGCGTCGAGCTCTGCGGAGTCTATATAATCTGTCATAGTCGTCTGTCCATGTGTAGCTCCATCGCGTGCTCAAGATTTCGTGTCAGTGTGATACCAGCACCAAGTCGCAGGGTCACCTGGTGCATTAGAATATAAGAGAGTTGAACTTAGCGATGGGCGCCTTGCTCCGATGAGCCCCCGATGCCGTAGACAAGAGACACTTGTCACTATACACTAGCCACGAATGATTCGCCGCATCCGGGACCGTGGGCTCGAACCGAGAGGGATGAAGCTCGTGGCCTGCCGGCGGGGCAGGTCGACAAGATCCGCCGTATTCTGGCTCGGCTCGATCAAGCCACCGCCGCGGAGCATATGGACCTGTCAGGACTGCGACTGCATCTTCTCAGGGGCGAGCTCGCGGGACACAGGAGCGTCACGGTCCAGGCCAATTGGCGGATCATCTTGCGCTTCGAAAGTGGGGACGTGACGGACGTGGATTACTTGGACTATCACTAGGATACGCACATGGCGATGCTCAACCCTCCTCCTCCCGGACTCTCGATTCGGCACGATTGTCTCGAGCCGCTGGGTCTTAACGTGACCGAGGCAGCCAAGGCGCTTGGCGTGACACGCCAGGCACTCAATAACTTGGTCAACGGCAAGAGTGGAATTTCCCCCGAGATGGCAATTCGTTTGGATAAGGCCTTTGGTGGTGGAGCGGAGACATGGCTCAGGCTGCAGATGGCCTACGATCTCGCGCAAGCACAGAAGGGGGCCGCCAAGATTACCGTCCGGCGAGTGCGTCCTAAGTCAGGCGATCAGCAAGCCAGGCGCGCTGCCTGAATCCAAAGGCGGACTGGGCGCTGTTCGGGTATCTGCAGCGCTTCGCGGCACCCAATGTGTTCAATCCGTGGTCGGACGCCGATCCGCTGGATCGCACCGACGATGCAGCAAGCCAGCGTCTGCGACGTCTTAAACAGCACCTGGCCTGTCGTCCAGCATTTGTGCTGGTTGGGGAAGCAGCCGGCTATCAGAGCTGCCGTTTCTCGGGCGTGGCCTTTACCAGCGAACGACTGCTGCTTGAAGACGGGATTCCGCGCGTGCTCTCTTCTGAGCGCATCACCGATCGAGTGCGTCCGTGGTCCGAGCCGAGCGCGACTGTGGTCTGGAGGTGCCTGCACGAATTGCGTATCGCCGATCGCACCGTGCTGTGGAATGCGTTTCCGTGGCACCCGTATCGGCCAGGCGAGCCGCATTCGAATCGTCGGCCAAGCACGGCCGAAGTCCGACAGAGCGCTCAGGTGCTGCGGTCCGTCCTGGATCGCTTCGCGGACGCCACGGTCGTCGCAGTTGGCCAGGTTGCGCGCCAGGCGCTCCAGAATGTCGTAGGCGGCAGTCCGCGCGTTGTGCGCCATCCCGCGATGGCAGGCGCACGTGAATTTCGCTTGAATCTGGCCGCTATCGTGCGCAGCCTTGGCAACCGATGATGACCTGGTCTTGCCAAGCAAGTATGTCGGCGGCGCGCCACCGAACAGCTCTGGGCCCAACACGAGTCTGCGCCGGGAATCGCCTTTCGCTTATCAGCTGATAGATCATCGATCTCGATAGGCCGACCAGGCTCTCGACATCCGACAGGCGTAAGAGACGGCGTGAGATTAGTGGGTCATCGAAGTCGCGAGCAACTGAAATCTTCTGTGAACCGCCAGACTGCACAGGGTCTACGCGACGGCTAGCGAGCCGGATGACTTCATGCCGCCGTACTTATGCCGTATTTATTGCGGCTCATGGAGATAGATGCTTGATTTGCTGGCGGGCGGTATCTGGTTCTCCAAGATCGTCGCTGGAGCGATGGGGCAAGAAGCGCAGCGCTATACTCTACACATTGGCAGGATGCTGAAGGTCGAGCACTGGGATAGGCAGCGTAGCAGGCGGTAAAAGATCGATTTCTGCTGACGGAGGATGCTCCGCGTCTCGTTGACTAAGCAACCGCACCTATTGCGTATGGGGATCTATCCTTCTTTCCGATTGCGGCGACCGATGTCGGCCGCAGAGGCGCAAGCTTCGTGGCGACTGAGCGACTCTCGGCAAAAGATGTAGCAATGGTTGCTGAACGCCCGTCCGCGTTTTGGTCAATAGTTCGCGTCTCCTGCGGAAACTTCCTGGAGATGTACGACTTCATGGTCTTTGGTTATTACGCCTCTTCCATCGGCACGGCTTTCTTTCCGACCGGAAACCCTTTCGTGTCTTTGATGCTGTCCCTGATGACCTTTGGGGCAGGGTTTCTGATGCGCCCGCTGGGCGCCGTTGTCCTTGGGGCCTACGCCGATCGGCATGGGCGCCGCGCTGGATTGCTTCTGACGTTGAGCCTAATGTCGATCGGTATCCTCTCCATCGCGTGTATGCCCGGATACGCGACCATTGGTCTGCTAGCCCCGTTGCTCGTGTTGACCGGTCGCCTACTTCAGGGGTTTTCCGCTGGCATGGAACTGGGAGGCGTATCGGTTTATTTGTCGGAGATCGCGACGCTTGGGCACAAGGGCTTTTATGTCAGCTGGCAATCGGGCAGCCAACAGGTGGCCGTCGTGGTCGCGGCGCTGATGGGAGTCGTGCTGAGTTCGACGCTCCCGCCCGAGAAGATGATCCTATGGGGCTGGCGAGTTCCCTTGTTGCTCGGATGCGCAATCATTCCGTTGCTCTTCTGGCTCAGACGGTCACTGCAGGAGACAGATGAGTTCATCGCCCGTAAACATCGACCCAGGGGGCAGGACGTTGTTCGTCTGCTCTCGGCAAACTGGAAAATCGTGCTCATCGGGACCCTGCTGGTTACGATGACCACGGTGTCGTTTTACATGATCACAGCTTATACGCCCACCTTCGGAACATCGGTGCTGCATCTCACCGCAATGGATAGTCTCGTCGTCACGCTGTGCGTGGGCGCATCCAATCTCCTCTGGCTCCCGGTCATGGGCGCTTTCTCCGATAGAATAGGGCGCCGGCCCTTACTCTTTGCCTGCACAATATTGATGTTGGTGACGGCCTATCCCCTGATGATATGGCTCGTTCATGCGCCTTCTTTCTCTAGACTTTTGGTCGCCGAGCTTTGGCTGTCGTTCATTTACGGCAGCTACAACGGCGCTATGGTCGTTTATCTAACTGAGATCATGCCAGCCGACGTACGGACCACGGCTTTTGCCCTTGCATATAGCCTAGCCACGGCCATCTTCGGCGGGTTTACTCCGGCGATTAGCACCTTTCTGATTCATATTACTCAGAACCATGCCGTTCCTGGACTGTGGTTGTCCTGCGCGGCGGCGTGCGGCCTTATTGCGACGCTTTGCGCTAAACCTCACAACGACTCTGGAGGCCGCGCTTCGTAACTATGTCCGCCTGGATCTTCGAACAAGTTGTCACGCCCATGCAGGTGCTTTTCATTGCTTCTTTAAGTCAAGAGGAAGCCCGCGAGCTGCTGGATTCCCTCGACGCTTCGACCCTCGTGGGGTTACGCGATCGTGCCCTAATCGCCACCATGATCTACACCTTTGGACGCGTCGGGGCGGTGATCAAGATGCGGGTCGAGGACTACTACACCCAGGGTCGTCGGGGCTGCGTGCGATTGCATGAGAAAGGTGGAAAGCGTCATGAAATGCCCTGCAACCACAATCTCGAGGCGTATCTGGATGCCTACATCAATGCTGCGGGTCTGGCCGGCGACCTGAAGGGGCTACCTGTTCCGGACTGTACGCGGTCGTGGCCGAGCGCTCACGACGAATCCCCTCGCCCAGGCGGACGTCTATCGGATGATTCGTCGTCGGGCATTCAAGGCGGGAATCAAGACCAGGATCGGCAATCACACATTCCGGGCGACGGGGATTACACAGTACCTGCGCAACGACGGCCGGCGCGAGCTCGCGCAACAGATGGCGGCGCATGAGTCGCCGCGCACGACGGCGCTATATGATCGGCGGGATGATGAGGTGGCGGTGGATGAGGTGGAGAGGATCCTAATCTGAGGAGCGCCCTGCTCTTTGCGCATGCTGCGAGATTCAGGTACGTCTTATCGGAGGAACCGCAAACCAGGTCAAGACGACAAATATCGCGAAAGCGATGTAAGCCGCTGTGAAGACCCAGGTGGGAAGTTGGTAAAACATTATCCGATGTACCCAGCGTTCTATGAAGCCGGATCCGGAACTCTCTCCGCGGACCCGGTCCTCCCACACCGTCAAGGGGCAGATTATTCCGGCAACAGACTCGGCTGCCACGAGAACAATTGCGCCGACATGTACCACACGCCAGCGTCGGTCCCGCACCCAGGACCACTTTAGAGCGGCGCCTATATAGATGAGCGGCACTGTCGCCGTAATGAACAACACAATGGCGACGTGGATGATTAGGATCGCATTGGCCGCCATAGCGCGTCACCCTGTATTCGTGAAATTATAGAGGAGAAGACACGATTCGCGATTTAAAGCACGTTAAGGACCCGGTTGTCTGCCATTCACGCGAAGACTTTCCATTTTAGTGCTATGAAGATGGCGAACGCGGCGGCGATGGATGTTCCTAATGCAATGGCTACTAACTGCGGGCGTGAGTCAATTGGATAGAGACCCGTGACTACCATAGAGATACATCCAATGATGACCACAATGAGAAGCAAAAGTGCCAGAGCGACCGCCCGCTTATTCATGGTAAAAAATAACGCCCCTTTTCCGTTAGATACGCATAGCCTTGGTGCATCCCACCGCTCAGAGCTCAGGACGGCAGGTTTGGCAGAAAAAGAAAGCGATCCCCTATAATGGACTGCGAACTCTAATCCCGGATAGGACTAAAAAGGGGTTTCAGGTCGGGTTGAGTATGCCTGAGATGCATGGCAAGTATTGGCTCGGCGCCGCTGCTGCAAGTCTGCTTACTGCAGGCTCCCGCGCCGCGGGCGTCGACGCGCCGCAGAGCTTTTCACCCGAAGCCTGGCAGCGCACCGCCCACTCATCAGCGGGCGACTGGTCACGCGAGGCGATGATCCACCAGTTTGATATGACCCGAGCGCTCAGGGGTACGCCGCGCGCACAGATCCTCGCGCTGCTGGGGCCGCCGGGCTACGCGACCGAGCAGTTTGGCCTGGGCAGCGGACTACAGGTGCGCTTCGATATCTATCGGCTCTCGGCCGATGCCGATCGTTCCTACGTACTCAGCTACGACGCGCAAGGCAAGCTTGTCCGGGCAGTCATCGACGACACGGTCTGTGCCTGTCCACTGTGCAGCGAAGCAGCGCCACTCTCTAGCGCGGCGCACCTCCGCGATCAGCTGGTGGAAACCGGCTGGGCCCAAGCAGGTAAGCAGCTGAGCGTGCTCGAGTTCGAATCGCTGCTGGGCGGCCCGGGAATGCGCATCACTACCACCGACAGCGCCGGCGGCCAGCGCTGGACCCACTACTCTGATGTATGGCGCATCACTGCAAAAGTACCGTTGTTTCTGCTCGCGGAGGGTGCGCGTCCGACCCGGGACTGGAACGATGCGGCCTTCGGCGAGGCACGCGTGTTTTCCTATACCTTCGTTACGCTGATGCCTCACTGTCTGGCGCCGAACGAGCGTCGTCACGCGGAGAAATGACTCGCTGAGCTATCGGGGTGACCTCAAGTAAAGGCATGTTCCGGGTGTAACGCTGGGCGAAGAAAAGGTAGATCATGTCAGGGGACGAATCCAAAGCTCGAAAGGCGGTTTGATCAGCTGTATCGGAAGAGGCCGTAGGGTTTGGGTGATAGGCTCTCAATGGGGATCTGAACCGCTTGGAGTGACATGAATCGGTTGCTCATTGCCCTTGGGACTGTCTTTAATAGGCGCCGGCCTACTCTGGCCGTGGCTCAAACGAATGCATTTGTTCCATCTTCCTGGGGACATCATCATCGAGCGGCCGGGATTCAAGTTCATGTTCCCGATTACGACCATGCTGATTGTGATCCCGGTTCCGTCGGTGATCGCCTGGTTGATGCGGCGCTAGTCCATTGCGCAGGTAAGATCGGTGGGGACAAGCATGCAGACAACCTGGCACCTCTGACATGAATCATCGTGGCGCAGCTTCAGTGCGGAGCGTGTTTGTTCTTGCGTGTTGTAGCTTGGCGGCCTGCGGTAGCGGCCCAGTGGGGACGGGCTCTTCTGGAGCAGCCGCAATCTACGCCGTTGTCCCATCAAGGATCTCGGATGCTGACTATCGCCTAAAGATGACGACATGCCATGTAGAAATGGACGTGAACCCTGCAATTGGCGCTCGGGTCTCAGCGCTAAGGATAGGGGGCACAGATGTGATTAAGCCCTACGGTTGCGCTACCGGCGCGTACGATGGCACCGCAGCGTGCAATAACTCTGGTTCCACGTTCTGGACGAGTCCACAGAATGCGTGGCCTTCGGGGTCATGGCCACCGGTTACGTCTGTTGATGGCGCTGCCTATACGCCGAGCATCAGCGGCGCTCATCTGGTCCTGAGGGGCAGTGAGAATGCGGCCTTGGGCGCGAGCGTCGACAAGGATTTCTCAGCGGATGACAAAACCTGTTCAATCGCGCTGCGCTACACCATAAAAGCTTCCAAGCCGATTGCGGCCGCGCCCTGGGAAATTACCCGTGTACCTCGCGGCGGAATCGCATTCTTCCCGGAGGGCGAGCGCGCAAGGCTGGCGGCTGGACCCTTAAGCCCATATACCACGACCACGACCACAACCACCCTCAGCGTAATCTGGGTGAACGACTCCACCAAAGCGGCTCCCGTGCCCGCCGGCGGAGCCAAACTGATTGCAGATGGGGCAGGGGGCTGGCTCGCCTATGCCTTGCACGACGTCCTTTTCATAAAGAGATTCGTTGACGTACCGGCAGCGTCGTTTGCTCCGAAGGAAGGCGACATCGAGATTTATCCTGGCAGTGACTATTTGGAACTCGAAGTTCAGGGCGCTTACACCCAGCTCAATGGAGGGGATTCGATTCCCTGGACGGTACAGTGGCGCGCCGTTGCGATTCCGAGCACGGTTTCTGTCACCGCGGGCAGCGCGACGCTGCTCGCATTCGCACAACAGCAAGCCGGAATGTAGGTCGCCACTTCGTTCCGCTGGTCGCAATGGGTTCTGGTGTCATAGCGGGAAGGCATGCCGCAGCAACTACTGGACAAGTGCGACGTCGCCGCCGAAGGACTGGACTGTCGAACGGAAGCGGGAATACTTTGAATGGGCGAAGAAAGTGATAGACCAGCTGAGGGGCACCAATTCGAAGCTCGAGAGGCGGTTTGATGGGGCTATATCGGCAGAAGCCATGATCGATGCATGGCAGCAAATCATATGCTAAGTACAACGAAGATCGGTCATTGGGTATCCGCTGGAAGGGCGAGGCGGGGAGTCATGTTGATTGGCAGGACTGGCTACTGCGCGGACTTCATCATCTACGCGGTGCTCCTGTTCGCATTGGTCGCGTTTACGCCGAGAGGGAGTCAGTCGGATCGGTTGATCTGGCTGGGCGCGGCGATTGCGGGTACTGGCAGTTGGACGCTTGTCGAATACCTTATGCATCGCTTCGTGTTTCATCGAATGCCCCTGATCGCCGATCTGCACCATGCCCACCATGCGGCACCGCGTGCCTACCTCGCCACCCCGACGTGGCTAACTTTGCCGATTCTGGGCGGACTATTCTTCCTGCCGATTTGGCGCCTGTTTACACTCAACATCGCGTTCGGAGCGCTCAGTGGGCTGATCATCGGCTGGCTTTGGTACGGGATTGTCCACCATGTCATTCATCACCGCCGTCCGCGCCGGTTGGCAATCGCCCTGAAGGCAGCGTCGCATCGACATCTGCGTCATCATTTCGCCTACGGATCCGGCAATTTTGGTGTGACGACGCCAATGTGGGACCACGTGTTCGGTACCAACATTTCATCACGGGAGCGAGCAAAGGACATTGCCCTATAACGACCAGAGCAAATCGCTTGCGATGAGCTACATCCCGCAACGATTCTCTAATGCCGCCGTACTTATGCCGTATTTATTGCGGCTTATGGAGATAGATGCTTGATTTGCTGGCGGGCGGTATCTGGTTCTCCAAGATCGTCGCTGGAGCGATGGGGCAAGAAGCGCAGCGGGAGCTATGCTCTACACATTGGCAGGGTACTGAAGGTTAAGCACTGGGGTAGGGTGAAGCAGTGGCCGAGGTAACGGATTGTTCTAGGCCGGAAGATCTTCCGATGGAGTCTCACAACGCGTAAACCCAAGGAGTGACAGATGATTGCCGTTATTATGCTGTTTGGGCGTTCGCTGCCGGCGCCTTGATCCCTCTGATGGCAATTCTGAACGCCGGACTCGCGCGTACAGTAGGAGGTCACGTACAGGCGACCGTTATACTGTTTGCGACTGGGTTGATTGCGTCGCTGCTGCTGGCGGTGACAATGGCAGTTCGAGTCCCGGATCTTCATGCACTGGTTCGCGTGGCGCCTCATCAATATGCGGGTGGTGTCATCGTAGGGTTCTATATCCTAAGCATCACGTTTCTTGCACCGCGATTTGGCGTTGGCAATGCAATTCTGTTCGCCGTGACAGCGCAGCTGATTACGTCCGCGTTGATCGATCATTTTGCGCTGGCGGGAGCAGCCCTGCGACCGTTGACGACAATGCGATCGGTGGGGCTGTTAATAGTAATTACCGGTGTAGTGATTACGCAGATCAGTGATCGGCAGCTCGGCGGCCGCGGAGGCGAGCAGTGACGGTCCGGATCGACCGAGCGGTACGCAATCCTTGGAGAACGAAGAAGCGCAACGGGAGCAAACGCTCTACACATTGGCATATCGAAGGTCGAACATTGGGACAGGGCGAAGAAGCGGCAGAAGTGAATCTATACGAGCATCGTCGGGAGGCCATGACCAAGGGGGCGAAGGTCGATGCTAAGAACGCGAAGTGTTTGGAGCCCGATCAATCGGAAGGATGATGGCCTTAGAATTCTGGTAACCCGCTTCGTGGCCGCGGCCTGCCGGCATAGCGCTATGACGTCTGGTTGTGAGATACCATACGTCCTTCAGCCGTGTAAGGTGACTGATTCGTCCCCTCGAATCTCCCAATCAGTTTGCCATGAGCGCCAGATTACTTATCATCGCACTGGATGCCACCGATCTGCGCCTGCTCCAGCGCCACATCGGCGCGGGGCGGCTTCCGGTGATTGCCGCATTACGAACTTATGGACGCTTCAAGACGTTGTCGGCAAGCGCGTGCGCGACGGACGCCGCGCTGTGGGCATCTTTCCACTACGGCACCGAAATCGGCGAACACGGGCGCTACCATGACTATCTGAGACTCCAGGACGGGCGGCACGGACTGGCGGTTCAAAACGAGCAGCAACGCGACGCAATCTGGGATGAGCTGTCGCATCGTGGCATGCGGGTCGCAGTCTTCGATTTGCCGAAGAGCCGGGCTCCCGCACCAATCAACGGTCTCCACCTCACTGATTGGCTAGTTCATGGCCGCACGTTTTCCCGCCCGTTGAGTTACCCGGTCGAGTTGGCGGAAGAGGTGCTTAACCGATTCGGCGAAGCGCCGCACAGTCGTTGTGATCGAATCTGTGAGGAGCTGACCGATCCTCAAATCTCGCAGGTATGCGCTCATCTGCGGCAGTCGGTTTCCATGAAACGACTTGCCGCCCTGTCTTATCTGGCACGTGAGCCATGGGACTGCTTCGCTGTCAGTTTCATGGAGATCCATTGCTGCAGTCACGGTTTCTGGAATCTGATTGACCCAGGTCACCCGGCCCACGATCCTGCGAGAAGCTCGCGCCTCGGCGATCCCTCAGTCGAGATTTTCCAGGACATTGATCGCGCGCTCGGCGATCTTGTCACTGCCGCGGGCCAGAATTCCGAAGTGATCGTATTTTCCACGTCGGATTTTCAGGCGAATGGAACAGTAAACCATCTGCTGCCTCAAATCGTCCTGCAGCTGAACAAATTTATTTGGAACCACGGCGCCGCATCGTTACTGCCCAGATCGAACTGGGGTGTGAAAATGTTGCCGTACAATGAGAACGCCTGCGCGCTGCGTTTATCCTGTATACCACGTATATCACGCGCATACGAGGCACCACCAGACGGCAGCCGCGCAACAACGATTAAGGAGCTGGAGGACATCTTGCGAAAAATCTCCGATCCCGCCACAGGCGAGACAATATTTGAGGCGTTTCACCGACCGTCGAGTGACTATGCGGGAGTAAGATCCCACTGCCTTCCCGATATGTTGCTGGTTCCAAGGGCTGGCGTGTTTCCGCAAATGGTGGTATCCCCGGAACTTGGTTGTATCAGGGGTGAGGTGCCCAGCTGGAGGCTCGGCAACCATCGCGACGGTGGCTTCGTGATCGCGCGCGGCGCCGCAGTCGAAGCAATGATTGGTGGAGTCGATTCGCTCGCGCAACTAAGCCGGGGTGTAAGCAACGCGCTGTTGACCCGACCCCTATTGACATAAGTCGGGAGCAATCGATGAGCGTCAGGCTGAACCTTTTTCTCAAGGGTAATCTTGATGTGTGCGATACCCTGTTCGGCCAGCGCCTGACAGGCAGGATGGGTTGGAATGGTATCAATGAGGTATTGCGGGCAGTCGACCGCGCTGTCACGGTGCGCGTACGACACGAACCGAGTATCGGCTTCGCGGCGCACGCGGCCGCAAACGCGGTGGTGCCGCGCGAGCTGTCCGATCGCTCCGCGCTACTTGGACCGTTCACTCCCGCGCTGCAGTTCAGTGATTCGGCGTTCACGTGGCCGCACGCGGCCCTGGTGATGTCGGTGCAGGCGGATTTATGCGTTCCGCTGCTTCGTCATCGCACGCTGGACTATCTGATGCATCCGTACGATCTGAGGTGCTGGCCGGCGGCGGATCTGGACTGGCTCAAGTTGCATTTCGTCCCCGAACCGGCACCGGGCGCCGAACGCAGCATGCAGGATCTTGCCCAGGTGATTGATCGCTACCGCCGCACGAGCGAAGCGCCGATCCTGGTGTTCAATATGTCCAGCGTGGTGCCGGGTGAGACGATTCATAGCTATCGGGGCGCAGCCGATGCGACGTCCCAGCGGATCCGACGCTTCAATTGCGCGCTAGTGGACGCTTCTGCCGAATTAGGCTTTTCAATTGTCGACGTTGATAGGATCATTGCGGAACACGGAGCCCGCCAGCTCAAGTTTGACCCGATTCACTTCAATGCCGAAGGGTGTCGCCTGGTGTGCGAAGACGTGGTCAGGATTCTCGATGATTATGGTGTGCTCGCCGAAGGGCAGGACTCGTGAAGGTCAGCGTCGTCATTCGCACTCATGACGAGGCGCCGCGTCTGCGTCTGACGCTGGCATCTCTCAAACGGCAGGACCACCTGTCGGAAGTGGTCGTCGTCGACGACGGTTCCACCGACACCACCGCGGATGTAATCGATGAGGCCTCGTCGTTTCTTCCAATTGTTCGGCTGCGTCACGGCACAGCGAAGGGGCGCTCGGCGGCGTCCAACGCCGGCGCCCACGCTGCGTGCGGCGACATCCTCATCATGCTTGACGGCGACATGCCGGTGGCTCCGGGATTTGTCGCCGCGCACGCGACTGCGCACGAGCGCGGCGGCGTCATCGGTCGCGGAGCGTGTTTCAATTTACGCTGCACCCGATTCGTATACGACCCCGAACGGGTGATAGCGTTTCCTCATTGCGAGGAGCGGCTGCTAGGCGTGAGCAATGCGGAACGGGAACGCATGAGGGTGACACGCGCGGATATCGAGGATAACTTCGCCTCGATTGAGAGGCGCGCGCAACCCGGCATCTATCCCGGGTTCGGTCCTTGCCGGCTGGCCGAGATTGAAATGCATGCCCTGCGGGAGCACCCGGAGTGTGACGTGCTATGGGCAGCGGCCACCGGCAGCAATCAGTCTGTGCGCCGTGATTTGTTTCTCGCGGCCGGCGGATTTCACGAGCAGATGACCATCAACGAACATAGGGAGCTTGCGCTGCGCCTGACGAGGCTCGGAGGCGTTATGCGTCCTGTCGAACAGGCTCGCTGTTACCATTTGACGCACCGGTCCGGATGGCGCAGTCCGTTTGAGGATACGCAGTGGGAAACACTGTTCTGGGAACGGCACCCGCTTCCGGAGGTCGCGCTGATGCCAGTGCTGTGGGCCAGCCTGTCCGATCATCCTTCGATACCCTCCGAGCACAAGATCCTGTCTCTACCGGCGCTGGCCGCCGCCGCCCATCGCACGCGCCATGTCACCGCCCGATCTGCCGCTGAATTCCGTGCGTCCTTAGGGCTGCGGGAATCATTCGCATGACCGCCAGTGTCGGGAGCGCACGTCTTGCTGTGCGCTGCGCGCCCACAGAGCGTGCGCTGTGGCAGGCAGTGACCTCACGCCTGAATGAGGGATTGGGCGGCGCCCGTTCGTTTCAATCCGTGTGGCGGGATGATCTTTGCCCGGCCGCGGATGACGGCTGCGATGTTCTGTGTTTGTCGATGTTGCCCGATCTATCTCGACCCCGCAGCGACTGGCCGGCCATCGAGGCACAGTGGCGCCTGGATGCCGCGGCGCTGCGTGACCGTGAGCTGGAACGCGGCGCCACGGTGTTCATCGTCACTCTATTTCGCTACACCACGGGCGAAGACGATGCGCTGCTGCCCATGCTGCGCAGGCTCAACCTGCTGGCCGCGCGCCTGTCGCAGGAGTTCGGGCTGTTCGTGATCGATATCGATCGGATATTTGCCCACGCGGGAGGCATGGAGCTGCGTGCCGATGTGCGGCTTGCCTCCGCTGAAGCACGGCGCTCGGCGGCTGACCTGATCGTGGGCAGCCTGCTGAGCGTTGGCATCGATCATGTTGCTGAGCCAGCGGCGATCCAGGCTGCGCGCAGCTGGCATGAATCGCACTGCGTGGTCGGATCAGCGGGCCATTCCACCGCAGCCAGTTCGGGACAAATGAAGCGCAGCTATGTGAGAGGTCGCACCCAGACATCTTTGACCCAGTCGCACGACGTTTACGGAGGCATACGCAGCGTACTGCGGGATCTTTGCGCTGCGCGACTCGGTCTCAGGTGGCGGATGCCGTTGCTGTTCGCGCTGTGGCGGATGGCCTCCGGCCGAGTGATCGGTGGGATCGGCAGGCAACGCATATGACCGCGAGCAGCGACATCGATGCGCTGGCAGCGATGATACTCGCTCGCGAACTGGAGTCGGCGCTGTCGAAGCGGGCGGATTGCGGGTTTCAATTGCTCTCCAGCGGCCAGGAGGCCGTGGCGGTGGGGGTGGCCGCTGCGCTGCTGGCGCACGATCAGTTGTTGTGCAGCGGCCGCTCGATTGCGCCCGCACTGGCGCGAGGTCTGGACCCCGGGAGGGTCATGGCCGAGTTAATCGGGCGGGCATCGGGTCCTTGTTTAGGGCGTGGCGGACGCGGTCATTTGTCGCAACCCTCCGCGGGTTTCTTCGGTGCACATGCCGTCGTCGCCGGGAACCTCAGCATTGCCGCCGGGGTCGCCTTGGCACTGCAGGCTCGGCGCGATCGAAGCATTGCCGTTTGCATGTTCGGTGACGGGGCTTGCGGTGCAGGCGCGCTGCACGAAACCATGAATATTGCAGCGCTGTGGCAACTGCCACTGCTGCTGGTGTGTGACAATAATCTGTACTCCGTCTCCACACCACGGGCAGCGGCCCTGGCCCCGCAGCGATTGTCGGATCTTGCGGCTCCCTTCGGTATCGAGGCCTGCACGGTCGATGGCATGGATGTGCGCGTGGTACGCGAAGCCGCGGTCGAATTGACCGACTATGTTCGTAACGGTGGTGGCCCTGCGTTCCTGGAATGTATATCGCGCCGGTACGCTTCGCATTCGACTTCGGCGCGAGAGACGCGGGGACAGCAGGAACTGGCGGCGGATCGAGAACTGGATCCAATCACTCGGCTCGAGAATGCCTTGCTGTCGGAGGGCGCGTTGAGCGCGCAAACCGCGCAGGCGCTGCGCGAGCAGGTACGGGCCAAGGTAGCGGCTGCCTGTGCCTTTGCCGATCTGTCCCCGTTACCTGTGCCAGAGGAAGCATTCGCTGATGTCGTCTGAGCCCGTGCGCACACGCAGGGTGTTCTTTCGCGAAGCGATCTGTCGAGCCGTTGGCGAGACGCTCGACGCCGAACCCAACGCCATTGTCATGGGCCAGGATGTGGGAGCGTTCGGGGGATCCTATAAGGAGTTTTACGGGCTGTTCGAACGCTTTGGTCCCGCGCGGGTGCGCGATACGCCGGTCGCCGAGGCGGCTATGGTGGGACTGGGTGTTGGCGCGGCCGCCGCGGGCCTGCGCACTCTGGTGAGCATTACCTACATGGACTTCGTGCTGCTCGCCCTGGATCCGCTGGTCAATTACGCTGCCAAGGCGCGATTCAAGACAGGCGGGCAGATTCGGGTTCCCATGGTGGTCAAATTGACGGCGGGCGCCAAGGGGCAGGGCGTTGCCCACTCTCAATCGCTGGAGTCGTGGCTCATGTCGGTGCCAGGGCTTCGTGTGGTCGCACCGTCCAACGTCGCGGACGCTTACGGCTTGATGCGATCCGCGCTTCAGGCCGATGGACCCGTGGTCTATGTCGATCACAAGCGACTCTTCCCGACGTCGGGCCCGCTGAATGCTTCGGCGCATGAGGTGCCCTTCGGCCTGGCGGCTGTCTCCCGTCCGGGCAGGCATGCGACCATTGTGACTCACTCCTATATGGTCTGCGTGGCGCTGGCTGCCTGCGATGAGCTTGCGGTCAGTGGCATCGACTGCGAGGTGATCGACCTGCGCAGCCTCGCACCATTGGACCTGGCAACCGTCTGCACATCGGTGTCAAAAACCGGTGCGCTTCTCACGCTTGAGGAGGGGCAGGTGGTGTGCGGGATCGGTGCCGAGATCGCCTATCAGGCGCAGGCGAGGCTGGGACCCGTCAGAGTATCGCGACTGGGAGCAATGCCAGCGCCTGTTTCGTCGAATCCAGTGCTGGAGGCCGCCAGTCTGCCGGATGCCGGGCGCGTCGCCGATGCGGTTCGTCGTCTACTCATGGAAGGATAACGATGCTTTATAAACTGCTCTTGCCGGGCCCAATTGTTGATCTGTCAGAAGTGCGCGTGCTGGAGTGGCATGGATCGCCAGGAACACAATTCAATCCCGGCGATCTCGTGCTTGAACTCGATACGCACAAGGCCGTCGTGGAAATGCGCGCGAGCTCGAAAACAGTATTGCGCAAGATTCTGATAGAACCCGGGGAGTGGCAGCGAGTCGGCGAACCTCTGGCCATTGTCAGCGACAGCGCTGATGAGCCACTGCCCGAGCGCGCCGAGGATCTCGCTCAGGCGAGCGTCATCTATGAAATGGTTTGAGCGCGCGGGAGGGCGAAAAATTCACGCTGTTCGAGGATATGAAGGATTTCCCCGCGTACTTCGTCCTGCATAGGGCCACTTTGATGCACGCCGTCTGGCAAGTGTGCCGCGGCACCCAGACCGGCCGCGATCGAATCCACATCGACGATCGCGATATCTGTCTCCTCAGCGAGATCATGCAGCATGAGATTGAGCTCTTTCGCTCGCACGCTGGGGAGTTCGTCGCCGAGCGCCTGGGAGAACGGAGCGTAAGTGAAGATGCTCTCGCCTCCGGAGGTAGACAACGCGTTCATGATCAGGACATGTCTGACGCCCCGCTCGGCCAGTAGTTTGCGCAACTCTCTAAGATCAGTCTGAATGTCGTCTATCGTGCGCGACAGGGGCTCAAAATTGACGTTGAGCCAGTTGCGGATCGCCTGCCCGGTTGTATCCACTCGGAAGCGGTGCCAGTAGGCTCGGTAGCCCAATTTTCTGTGGCGAAGAACGACCTTCGGCTCCGCATTCACTGAAAGCACCACCGCATCGACCGCGACGGGGGGCGATAGGCCCTGCCTGGTGAGCAAATCGTACCGCTCGCTCAGCGGGCAGCGCGTCAGCGCGCTCAGTGCACTGCCGGCGTAATGCCAGTCGGCCGGACCAGGTGTGACGGGACCACTGAGAACGGCCTGTGTCATGTCAGCAGCTAGCAGCGCGTTCGTCGCAGCCGTGCGTCGCATGCGGTCCGCCAGGACCGCTGCCGCCGGAACCAGATTCTCATCACCCACATGGATAACATGCAATGAGCCCGGACTTGCGGCCAGAAGTTCAGAGAAATCGTGTTGCTCGCCAAGAAAGATGCCGTTCTGTTCGCAAGTGCCAAGGCTGACCAAGGTTCCATGGCCTGAACGTTCGCCGTGCCATGCTCGCCTGATCCTGCGCCAGCCGGTGAGTCGCCCGGATCGGTCTTCCGCCAGTTCAGTCATCCGCTCTCCGGCCGAGAAGATCAACTGCCACCGCGACTGATTGCCAGCGCCGGAGGTGATATCCAGCGACCCCGGGATGAAACGCTCGCTCCAATGCTGATATCGATCAAGTTGATCGAGCCAACCTCCGCGTGATGCGTCGGGTAACTGGTGCAGAGTGCCTGGCATCGGCGCCGCGAGTGTGACCTGAAGATCTGTTTGTTCGCGAGGAAACGGAGCCGTTGAGCGGATCTTGCCGTCCGACGATCGAAGCCCGATGTTGCAAAAGGCGATCGGCTCACCTGCGCGGCACACATGTCTGTCCGACACCAACCAACGCAGCCCCGAGCGATAGATCACAAAGTTATCGCACGTCAATGGTCCCAACGTAAGATCGAGCATTGTCACCAGGGCTGCCATTGCCGCGTGACGCCGACGACGGTCGTGCGCAATGCCCTAGGGGCGCAATTCTCCAAGGCTTCGTCGGATGTCTTGCTGAATGTTGCTACCAGCGCGCCGACGGCAATCTTGTCGCCCGCCGCGATTGCGACGTGCCGGAGCCACGCCACCTCAGCCGCGCAGAGTCGATAGTAGGAGACGGGAGGACAATCATGCGGAAATTGATCGCTCAGATCTACCGTCAACTCCAGGATCGCTTGCCCGACCGCGATCTTCTTGTCGGGGCGTACGAGTATCGAGTCGACGCGGGCATGGGCCATGTGCGGATTGATCAACGGCAATGAGAGCTCAAGCAACATCAGGGTCCTTCGCGGCACAAAATCAGGGTTTTCATCGCCCCGCGTACCTAGTTTAAGTTATCACCTTACTGAATCCGGTACCATGTACCTCCTGGCATAATCGCCCGAGCTTCCTGAATGATTCACGGCCTTCCTGCGGTCACGGGGATGCGTACCGCGACCGTCGCAACAGCCCTGGAATATCTCGCGTGGGTGAGCAACCGCGTGGACACGGCCTATGAGGCGTCGGGTGACCTGCTCGCGCAGATGCGTGTGGTGCTGGATCGATTCGTTCGCGCCGGACTGCCTTACGATACTGGGCCGGACGGCCGCCCCCGATTCGATCTTGTCGAACTGCGAAACTTCGTCCTTGTCGCGGATCAGCGCTTCGATGATCCGTTCTGGCGCCAATACGTCATGCCATTTGGAAAGCGGATCATGTTCGAGGCATACGCCGATGGCGAATCCGATAGATACGACGAAGACTCGTGCGCCAATGCGGCACGGGCTCTCTCGCCGCGGCGATTTCGCCTGCGACTGACCCGCACGTACGATCCGCGTTTTCTCAAGAAGACGCAGATCTGTCGCCTACGATTGCCGGTCCCTCTCGAGGACTCGGTGCTTACCGACCTGCGCATGCAGCTGTCTGCGCCGAAAGAGAAAGACATCATCAGATGCAGCCGGTCCGCCGGGCGGCTCGACGTGACGGTCGACCCACGTAAAGTGTCCGAGCTTTCCTGCGCCGTGACCTATGAATTTGTCTGTGACCCCGGGAGATGCTTTTCGAAAAGCGCAATCAACCTGCGTGAAGAAGCGCTCGCGCTCGGGTCAGCGGAAAAACTGATCCGACTCACACCGGCGGTGCATGAGCTCGCAGAAAAACTCGTTGGGAGCGAGGCCGATGCGCTGAGGATTGTGCGCCTTCTCTGGGACTATCTGCATGCGAGGCTCAATATCGGAGCGCTGCGTTATTCGCAACTCGATCCGGCCGATCCGCTGATGTCAGTGCTAAATGTGGGTTGGGCAGATTGTCAGCTTGCGTCTGCAGTCCTGGTCGGACTCTGTCGGTCACGTGGGCTGGCGGCGCGAATCGTGGGCGGCTTCATGCTGCAGCATGCGCGGCCCGGGTATCATTACTGGGCGGAGATATGGATTGCTGGACGCGGCTGGACCCCATTCGACACGCTTGGATTTGCGGTGACTCGGCCAGGGGATCGATCTGACTGGCGCAACATCTTCTTTGGTCGCGTCGATTATCGTGCTCGAGTGGAGTGTCTGCCGCATCTCTTTACCGGCCTGCCAGGATTCCAGCTCCCGCTCGCCTGGCATCAGAATGTTTCGCACATCGAGGGCGGTATCCGCACCCGCCTCGAAGATTCAAATAGCGGTGAACCCGTCTTCTCGGACGACGTGAGTTGCGAGGTTTTACAGTGGGATCAATCGGGCGCGGAGATTTGAAAAATGGCGCCATCAAAGTTCGGGGCAACGAGGCTGACACCATCGAGTGCCGATCCAAATGCGGCTAGCTGAGAGCGAAGCTGGACTTCCTGACGAAGAATGCGTCGACGCGAAATGCCCAGGCGATTGGTACGCATTTGGTGATGCTCCATTTCATATGTATTGTGTCCGTGGCTGACATAGACATAGAGATGCGGCTTGTCGCGAAGAGTGGTGAGTACGCCTGCTGCGATGAGCTGCCGTGCGACCGCCAGCTCCTCTCCGCGGCGAGCGTCGTCGCCGAGCTCGGGATATGAAATGCCAGCATCCCTCTTGCATTGCAACGTACCGGGGTGACCGCGCGATTCGCTGGCATACCAATTGGTCCACCACAGTCGCATCGTCATCGGGTAATACTGAAGCACATCCTGCAGAAACACGACTTTCGCGCCCGTGTTGGTCAAACCGGCCACCTGATCGGCGACTCGCTGTCACTGATGCAAGTCGTCGTCATCCCACTGGCACAGGAACGCGCCAGTAGATAAACGCATGCTCAGGTTGCGCAAGGCGCCCAGTGTCATGCCGTCCTCGACGATGGTGGTCCGCACGCCCGCTACGTCCATCGAATTCATCAGATCTCGTACAGGATGAGGAGCATCCGGGTCCTTGGCATCTGTGACGATCACCAATTCAACGCACGGATACGTCTGCTGCTTGAAACAGGTAATAGCAGTGGAGAGTCCCGGCAGGCGCTCGGGAGTCCCCTTGGTGACCATAAGACAACTGACCAGCGCCGAAGAGGTATTAATTTAGATAAATCCAAGCGTGCTGGGGCTGAAGCTCGATAAGTTTGGCGACACGCTCGCCAGAGCGGTCGCATCCGCGCCAAAACACGTCGCCGGAGTCGCGGCGAACCGATCCACAGCGATAGTTGGAATCCACCGGCTTAGGTTGCTCGCATCATCTGGTCCGGACAACTCTACCGGGCACCGTCTTTTTGTGCGAAACCAGGCGCAATCAGCGATTGCGACAGGTCGATACAGGCCTGTCTATTCAATAACTTAGTCTCGTACGTGCAAATGTCTAAGTTTTCTAATTTTTGCGTTCCTCAATTCACAGCGCCAGTGACGCTGACAGGTGCGGCTTCAGTTTTTTGGCCGCAATTGGCGCGTTCTCCACGCTCAGAACGTTCATATGGTCACCTGGCAAATCGATGACGTGGCAACGTCCGTCGGTCAATGCTGCCCAACCCGTAATCACCGTGTCGTATCTGTAGGCAACTCGGTACGTCTGCCGATCAATGGCACGAAAGATCAGGATCGAGCCGCCATAGGGTGTTGGCTGATAGCGCGCGATCGCGCGATTGTTGGCCGCCTCCACCTCGCGTGCAAATGCTTCCTCTTTCGGGAGTTCATGGATTTCGGCCATCGCAGGGAGGTGTAATTCTGCGCTGCGCAGCTGTTGGCGATGCGCCAGGCGCTCGCGAATATATTTTCGCCTGCCAGGGTGCGCGGCCAGTATCCAGGCGTGGTAGGCCGCTCGCTGCCACCTCGGCCGTATAGCGAAACCGTCCGGTGTCGACGTGTCAAACATCGCCAGCAGGGAGACGGTCTCGCCCGCTGCGGTGAGTTGCTGCGCTGCTTCAAAGGCCGGCAGTCCCCCATAGGAATAGCCTGCCAATTGGTACGGCCCTCTGGGCTGCACGCGGCGCAGGTTCTCGAGCATCGCGGCTGCGATATCCTCGATCTTCTCGAGCGGCGCCTGCTCCCCGTTGAAGCCAGGCACGGTCAACCCGTAGCAGGGATAATCGGGTGCAAGACACATCGCCATGGGCGCGAACGTCACAGGGTGACCTCGGGCGCCGGGAAAGCAGAACAGCGGTAGTACGTGTCCCTGCGGTTGCAGGTCGATCACGCCCGGCCGGGCGGTCGCGACAGCGGCGACTTCGGGGTTGGTCAGCGCCTCCGCAATCGCATCGATGGTCGGATAATCCCATAGCAACGTGGCAGGCAATTCGCGATCCAGCCAGCCCGCCAGCGCGCCGGCGAGTCCTAGTGCCTTGAGCGAATCGACGGCGAACGAGTACAGCGGTGCATTGGAGTCGATCGACGAGCGTTCGAGTTCCACCAGCTTTGCCACTTCGGTGACGACCCAGTCGCGAATATCCGCGGCGGATGGCTCAGTTGTCTGAGGTACGACTTTAGATGACGCTTTGGGCATCCGGCATCTCTTCGAGTAGGTCGAGTGTTCGCGACAGATAGGCAGCGCGCGTGCCCAGGCGGCTGACCTTTCCGCTTGTGGTTCGCGGTACCGCTCCGGGACTCAGCAGAATGACCTCGTAAGGCGATACCTCGTTGAGTGCGACCACTGCGGCGCGAATGCGCTGCCGCACGGCCGCGGGATCCAGCAGGCGCGCTGTGCCGGACGCGGCCGTCCGGCGATACTCGCGCCGTACCTCAGCAGCGATGATTAACCGTTCGGCGCCGTCCAGGTCGAGCGAAAATGCAACGGCGCCGGACGATGCAATCGCCGGGTCAGCCGACTCGACGCTGCTTTCGATATCGGTGGGAAAATGATTGCGTCCGGCGACGATGATCAGCTCGCGCAGGCGTCCGGTAATGAACAGTTCGCCGTCGGCGATAAAGCCCAGATCTCCGGTGCGAAGCCATTTATGGTCGCTGGCGGTTGGCATGTTCTCAGCGATACCGGCACCGAATGCCGCCGCAGTAGCCGGCGGATTGTTCCAATAGCCTTGAGCGATGCTGGCGCCCGCCAGCCAGATCTCACCGATCTCACCGGAGCTGACTCGCATGGCTGTCGTCGGGTCTACGATGGCGATCTGTGTGTCACCGAAGGCATGGCCACAGCCAACGTGGCCGCCGGTCTCGGCCTCGTCGAGCAAGTTGGCGTCCGCATCGCGGCGCGTCCAGCGGCGGCGAGCCGCGGATGGCCCGGCGACGAAAAGTGTAGCTTCAGCCAGGCCGTAGCATGGAAAGAATGCCTCCGGTCGAAATCCACACTGTGCGAATGCAGCCGCGAAACGCTCCAGGGTTGCGGCACGAACCGGCTCGGAGCCGTTCAGTGCATTGCGCCAATGGCTCAGATCCAGTTTCGCCTTGTGTGCGGCGCTGATCTTCTCGACGCACAGGTCATAGGCGAAGTTGGGAGCAGCGCTGCCGCACGCGCGATAATCGGACATCATCTGCAGCCACAGCCAGGGCTGCATCAGAAACCGCTCCGGCGCCATGAATACGCAATGCGCCCCCGAATAGGCTGCCTGCAGTACAAAGCCGATGAGTCCCATGTCGTGGAACAGCGGCAGCCAGCCGGCAATGGTCTCTCCGGCACGCAGTCCACTGGCCTCGGTGATCAAAGCGCTGTTGCACACCAGATTGTCGTGCGTGACCATGACGCCGCGTGGCGTTCCAGTGGAGCCGGATGTGTATTGCAGCAATGCGACGCGTTGGCCTGCTGATGAGATGGGAGGTGATTCGCTGACCGGGATACCGACCGCATCGGCATCGATCCAGGTCAAGGCAGTAAAGGCGCTCGTATCGCCAGGATCGGGCTGCAATCGTTGGCGCGTAGCCGTAGTGGCAATCGCAAAGCGCGCTCCGGCGTCAGCGACGATGGCCTTGAGCCGATGCTTGAGGCGCTGGTGTCGGGGCAGGCTGACCGGCACGATGATGGCGCCCGCATGCCAGCAGGCGAACAGCCATTCGACGAACGCCAGACCTGAGGGCAATGCCAGCAGCACCGGCTGGCCGCTGGCGCCCTGCAGACGCAATGTCTCCCCGAGCGCCGTGGCGCGGTGAGCGAGCTGCGACCAGGTGATGGACCGGACGCCAGCGCTGCCATCGGCGAGGAAGGTGTACGCCTTGGCATCCGGGTCGGTCACGGCGCGGCGGCGGACGATGTCCCACAGCGTCTGCATTTACGAGACTGCCGGGTGCGCCACTGGCGTGCCGCTCACAAGTGCCGCGTGGCGCAACTCGATGGTCGCGGCCAAGCCCGGCGACAGTCGCAGCGTCACCCCGCCCTCGGGGCGGATCTCGCGGGCGTTGATCGGTCGTACACGGAATTCCTGGGCGAGTTGCGCCAGGAGCAGTGTTGCTTCAAGCAGCGCGAAATGCATGCCCAGGCAGATGTGGCGTCCACCCGCGAACGGCAAATAGGCGTCCCGATGCGTCGCCTGTGCGGGCGAATTGGCGAACCTGCCCGGATCGAAGCGCTCCGGATCGGTCCAGAATTCCTTGTGCCGATGCGTAATCCACGGGGAAATCAGGACATTGGCGCCACGCGGCACTGTGTGGCCGCCGACCGTCGCCTCTTCGCTCGCGACGCGCGCCATGTACCAAACCGCTGGGTACATTCGCATCGTCTCGTGGAAGATGGCCCGCGTCCACGGCAGTTTCGCAGCATCCGCAAGTTCGGCGGCTCGGCCGCCCAGCACCTGATCGAGCTCCTGGTGCAGGGTCAATTCGATGTCGGGATGTTCTGCAATCGCTTTCCACGCCCAGCTCAGGGACAGGGCGGTGGTCTCGTGGCCCGCGATCAACAGCGACACGATCTCATCACGGATCTGCAGCTCGCTCATCGGTCCGCTCTCGGTATCGGCCTCGATAAGCAGCGTCAATAAGTCGGGCGGCCTGTCGCACGATGCCGCCGAACGCCGGCGGCGGATCATCTCATAAGCCACCTCGTCGAGGACGGCTTTGCTGGCGGTGATATTCGCAGCACTTTCAGGCGTGAAATGTGCGGGTATGCCGAATACAAGCCAGGAGAGTTTTCCCTGCTCGGTAATCGCGAGGGCTACGGCGGCGCAGAGCTCGCCAGCCTCGGTATCGGATAGATCATCGCTGAACAGGGCTTTGACGATGACCCGCATTGTCAGCTGCGTCATATCGATGGAGACGTCGACGGCGTGGCCGGCTGCAGCCGCCATCCGCCAGGCGACCGCGGTTCTGGCCGCTTCGCGCACCATCACCGGAACCAGTGGCGCGACGCTGCGCGGAAGAAAGTCGCCCTGCATGACACGCCGCTGCGACTTCCAGCGAGGCCCTTCACTGACAAGCAAGCCTTCGCCAAGCACCATCTTGATGAGCGACGCCCGGCGAAAGTTCTCATCGCGCAGGATGGTTTGCACATCCTTGGGATGTGCGAACAGGAAGCACGGCCCGAGGCGCGTCTGATAACACACCGTGTCGCCATATTGCTGCCACAACTGACCGAGAAATCTCAGCGGGTCGACGTAACCGTCAAAGGAAATGACACGGGCGGGACCGGGCGTGGCTACCTTGGACGGCAAAGCTGGCGCAAGATCCGATGCAGCGACCCCCCTTTCAGGATGGTGGTCGTTGTCCTTGGAGGGTAAATTCAACGCGTTCTATCCCTGCAACCGAGTGCGCGCGTGACGATAGATTTCCAGCTTAGGCAATAAATTATGCAAAGGCCACAGTCTCACCGAAGGAGTGAGACTGATTTCCAGATTTGATCAATTAAGTCAAACGCGACGTTTGCTGACCCACCCGGATGCAGGATTGCCCAGACCGCCCCGTTGTGTGACAGCGCGCTAGCTGTCGCTGTGCTCTTTCTCCGCTTTGCGTGTTGCGGGCCGCTGCCGCAGCAGTTCGGCATGTTGTCTGAGCTTCGGCAACCGGGAGGCGAGTGCGGCCTCATCCGGGTACCAGCCGGCCAGCATGTGCAAGTAGTGGTCGGCAGCCGACAGCTGTGCGCCGAGCACGTAGGGTGCTAGCGCGGTGTGCAGGGTCTCGAAGTGGCCGGTCCAGTCTGCCAGGGCTTGCTTCTTGATCTGCGCTGCGGCGGCCTCGCCGACGGCAGAATAGCGGGCTGGATAGAAGAACCGCAGCGCCGCCTCGTACGCGTTTGCGGACAGGAAGACCATCCACTGCAGAAAGTGAGCATGAGCGGCAGTACCCGCAGCGGGCGCCAGCGCTGCGGCAGGATGGGCGTTGGTCAGGTGAATGAGTATGGCTGCTGACTCGGACACCACGGCGCCATTCGGCAGCACCAGCACCGGAATCTTGGCCGCGCGGCTGACGCGGCGCAATGCCTCAATGTCTGCGGGCGCCTTGCTGATCCACACCAGCTCATAAGGGGCGCCGATCTCTTCAAGCACCATTTGTAGAGCAAGCGATCCGGCGCCATGCCTTGCATATAATCGGTATGGGCCAGCCGGCATGAGACGCTCTCCTTCAGTGGTCTTTTTTTCAGTCGTCTTTCGCGGGCATTCTACTCGAGGATTCCGCTTCCGCCTTTGATGCGCGGCCACGCCCAGCCCGGAGAGATTTAAGTTAATTGCCCCTGAATAATAGTCATTCTCATCAACGCGCGCGTAGTGGGCAGCGGTCCGTGATGGGCTTTGAAACCGGGCGCGCTTTCGGGGCGCCAGTGACACGGCCATGACAAATTGCCCTAGCCCCGCGCTAGCCTGCCGATCGTGCAGTTACACGATCTCAAGGTACTGAACTGGCGCGCTGCCCGTCCGCCGGGCGTTGCTGGCGCCGAGGTCGACTTGGGCCTGGATTATCTGCCGATCGATACCTGCCAGCGCCGGGTCGCGATCTGCAACGGCGCGGCGATGCTGTCGCTGCTGCGGCGCGAATTTCCCGATGACGGTGCGCTCGAGTGCTACCAGGGCGCCGACGCGTATGCGTTCCTGCTGCGCTTTGCCGCGGGACTCGAGAGCAAGCTGGTCGCCGAGACCGAGATCTTCGGCCAGATCAAGACCGCCTGGCGCCTTTTCAGTGAGCGCGGTACGCCGCTCGGCAGCCAGCTGTCGCCGTGGATCCAGCTGCTGTTCCAGGACGCGAAGGAAATCCGCTCACAACACCTCTGCAGTCTCGGCAGCGCCTCCTACGGCTCGCAGGTGCGGCGCCTGCTGGGCGATGAGGCCAGCGGCGGCCCGACGCTGCTGGTTGGCGCCGGGCAGCTGGCGCAATCGGTCGGCCCGTGGCTGCCCGGCTCGCAACTGTGGCTGTGGAATCGCACCCGCGAGCGCGCGCTGGAGCTGTCGCGCGAACTTGCCAAGCGTGATCCGGCACGTCCAGTGCGCGTGCTCGAGGCCGGGGCGCCCGCCGAGCTGGCCGCCTGGCGCGCTGCACGCAATGTGATCGTGTGTGTGCCGGGTGATACCGCCCAGGATGCTGTGCGAGTGGCGGCCTGGAACGAGCGCGCTGATTGCGGCGGGCGGGTGATTCATCTGGGGCTGGGCGCGGAAGCAGTCGCGCCCTGGAATACCCTGCCTGCGCTGGTGAGCCTCGGGGCATTGTTCGAGATGCTGCAGGCGCACTCCGAGCAGCGGCGGCGCCAGTTCGAGCGCGCCCGGCGTGCCTGCCGGGAAAAGGCCCTGTTGCGCTCGCTCGGCGCGAGCTCCTCGCACCCGCACAGCTGGGAAGATCTCGCAGCCTTCGATACTCTTTGAGCCATGGCGCCGCGGGCACTGAAGCTCGGCACGCGCCGCTCCGCTCTGGCACGTGCGCAAAGCGCCGCGGTCGCGCGCCAACTGGAACAACTGCATCCTGGCCTGCACATCGAGCTGGTGGGCATCGAGACCCGTGGCGATCGCATCCTCGACATCCCGTTGTCGGCGGTCGAAGGCAAGGAATTCTTCACCGATGAGCTCGATGCCGCACTCACCGGCGGCAAGGTCGACTTCACGGTGCATTCATACAAGGACCTGAGCCTTGTGCGCTCGGCGCAACTGCTGCTGGCCGCGGTGCCGCAGCGCGAGCCGCCGCATGACATTGCGCTGTTCACCCACGACGTGTCCGAGCGGCTCGCCGGCGGCCACGAGCTGATCATCGGCAGCTCCTCGCCGCGCCGCGCCGCCTTCGTCCCAGACTTCCTGCAGCGCGTGTTGCCGCGGCGCGCCGACGACCGGCGCGAGCTGGCACGGGTGCGGCTGCTGGACCTGCGCGGCAACGTCGACTCACGGCTGCGCCGGCTGCGCGAGCCGCGCGGCTCGACCCGCCACCTGGACGGCATTGTGTTGGCATTCGCAGGCCTCGCGCGCCTGTGGGCCGATGACGCCGGCCAGCGGCTGCTGCGCGAACTGCTGCCGCCCATGCCACGCATGCTGCTGCCGCTGTCCGAGTGCCCGGCGGCACCGGCGCAGGGGGCGCTGGCGATCGAGTGCCGGGCCGACGATGACTCGACCGCCGCGCTGCTGCGCGCGCTCGATCACGCGCCGACACGGCGTGCGGTCGACGCCGAGCGGGCGCTGCTGGCGCTGCGCGGCGGCGGCTGTCATCAGCGCTTCGGCGCGACGCAGATCGAGCTGCCCGGCATCGGCACGCTGCTGTACCAGCGTGCCGCAACCGAAAATGGTGCCGACCTGCAGATCGACGCCGCGCAACTGCAGT
>PLBD01000252.1 GCA_003135315.1 Acidobacteriaceae bacterium
GGCAACATGGTCGATCTGGATTCCAATCCCACCAAGCTGATCGAAGTGGTGGCTATCGGCAAGCAGTTACTGATGACGCGGGGCTCGCTGACCACGTTCTCAATCGCCAATGATGTCGCGAAATACTTTGCCATCATTCCGGCGATGTTTGCCGGAACGTTTCCGGTACTGAATGCGCTGAACATCATGCATCTGAAGACGCCGCAGTCGGCGATTCTTTCGGCCGTGATCTTCAACGCACTGATCATCATCGCGCTGATTCCGCTGGCGCTGCGCGGCGTGAAGTACAGGCCGATGGGCGCCGCGGCGCTGCTGCGCCGCAATCTGTGGGTTTACGGAGTGGGCGGCATCATCGTGCCGTTCATCGGCATCAAGCTGATCGACGTGATCATCACGCACGTGCATCTGGTGTGAGTACGACGGCCGTGAGCTGGGAGCCGTGAGCACCAAGTCCGAGCTCATAGCTCATAGCTCATGACCGAAGCCGACAGAGGACCTATGAAGCAGAATCTCAAAATCGCAATCCTGATGACCTTGGTTACGACCGTGCTGTTGGGAATCGTCTACCCGCTGATCGTTACGGCTCTGGCGCAGGGCCTGTTCCATGACCAGGCGAATGGCCAGCTCATCAGCCGCCACGGCGAAGTGGTTGGCTCGCGAATCATCGGCCAGGCTTTCGCCGGCAAGGGCAACCTGCACTCGCGTCCATCCGCGGCGGGCAACGGCTACGACGCGGCCAACTCCGGCGGCTCGAATTATGGCCCCACCAATCAGAAGCTGATTGATCGCGTGAATGCCGACGTGGCTCGCCTGCAGGCGGAAAATCCCGGCAAGCTCATCCCCATCGACCTGGTGACGACCTCGGCGTCAGGGCTGGATCCCGACATCACGCCCGCGGGCGCGGAGTTCCAGGTGCCGCGCATCGCGCGCGAACGCGGGCTGAGCGAAGACCAGGTGCGCGAGATCATCCGCCGCCATACCCAGGGACGGCAGTTAGGATTTCTGGGCGAACCGCGCGTCAACGTGCTGGAAGTGAACCTGGCGTTGGACGACGCCAACCCGTTGCGAACAAAGTAGCTCTGATATGAAGCCCACGCACTCGCCAAAAGACGGCGAGAGCTGGAGGTGAAGCCGCCGGAGAAGGCAAGAAAGGTACAGAAGCGTAGGGCATAACGATATGTTGCGCTTGGCTTTTCTCATATATTTTGCGTTGACTACGTTCATTGTGTGTTTAGCCAGTACTGAGTCATCTGCGCAGGCCGTCTCGCGTTCTCAAACAACGGAGGGCGACATTGTTTTAGTTAGCCTATCGAAGCCCATATACCCCCCAATGGCGCGACAAGCACGCATCGCAGGCGACGTAAATGTGACTGTCACTCTGCGCCCGGACGGAATGGTGGAATCGGCGGTGATAGTAAGCGGTCATCCGATACTAAGGCAAGCGGCTTTAGATAGTGCTTTACAATCGCGGTTTGAGTGCCGAATGTGCAGCCAAGCGACCATCTCATATTCGCTGCTCTATACATTCGAAATCATCTCGGGTGACGACTGTTGCAATGCCTTCGGTGTAGCACCCAAGGTTGAGCAAGAGGCGCAATCTCGTAACCCACAGGGGTTGTCGCAAACTCACGTCGTTGTCAGATCGGAAGGGGTTTGTATCTGCGACCCGGCAGCCGATAGGACGAAAAAACGCTCTCCAAAATGCCTCTACCTATGGAAGTGCTCCTTCTCAGATTAGAGGTGGGTTTGTCAAAGGCATAATTCCGAGATTTTTCCGTTCACGAGCGTGCCCATCCAATATTTACCGTCCTTTCACAATTGTGGTGTCCTTGCGGGTTGTCTGCAGCTTAAGGTACACCTAGACTGGAAGATCGTACCTACAGGAGAGAACGTTTGGCCGAGGCCATCATTCAAGCCCGAGCGGTGGAGAAATACTATCCGCACCCCGACGGCAATCGCATTGAGGTGATTGCCCCCACCGACCTCGAAGTTTGTCCGGGCCAGATCGTTGGATTGCTGGGGCCGTCGGGCTCGGGAAAATCCACCTTGCTGCGGATGTTGACCGGCTTGTCGAAGCCTTCCTCAGGCCACGTCCTATGGCACGGCAAGCAGATGGACGGGCAAATTCCCAACGTGGCCATCGTGTTTCAAAGCTTCGCACTCTTCCCCTGGCTGACGGTGCTGGAGAACGTCGAAGCTCCGCTGGTTGCGCGCGGCGTCGGCGCAATTGAGCGTCACAAGCGGGCGCTGAAGATGATCGACACCGTCGGCCTCGATGGCTTTGAGACGGCTTACCCCAAGGAACTTTCCGGCGGCATGAAGCAACGCGTGGGCTTTGCCCGCGCCCTCGTCGTGGAACCCGAAGTCCTCTTCATGGATGAGCCATTCTCTGCGCTCGACGTGCTCACGGCCGAGAACCTCCGCTCCGAACTACTGGAGCTTTGGCTCAACAAGAAGATGCCGACGCAGGCTATCTTCATCGTCACCCACAACATCGAGGAAGCGGTGCTGCTGGCCGATCGCGTGATCGTGCTGGGGCGCAATCCGGCGCGCATCCGTTCCGACTTTGAAATCGACATCCCGCAGTATCGCGATCGCAAGTCGCCGCGCTTTCTCGCCTATGTCGATTACATCTACAAGACGCTCACACGTCCTGAGGAGGAAGCCGCTGCGCCCGGTAAGCCAGTTCTGGCTGCGGGCGACGGCCAGGCACGCGAGCGCAGCAAGTTCCAGATGCTCCCTCACGCCCGGCCGGGCGGTATTGCCGGCTTCATGGAATTGCTGACGGACCGCGGCGGCCGCGACGATCTGTACAAGCTGGCCGACGAGCTCTCCATGGACGTCGACGACCTGCTTCCCATCGTGGATGCTTCGGTGATGCTGGGCTTTGCCGTGCTGCACGAGGGCGATGTGGAGATCACGCCTGAAGGCCGCACCTTTGGCGCAGCCGACATCCAGAAGCAGAAGGAGTTCTTCCGCGAGGCGGCGCTGAAGAACATCGCCATTCTGCGTCTCATCGAGAACACGCTGCACGCCAAGCGCGATCACGCCATCGGCGAGGAGTTCTTCCGCGACATCCTCGACGAGCACTTCAGCGCCGACGAAGTCGAGCGCCAGTTTGAGACCGTGCTGAACTGGGGACGCTACGCCGAGATCTTCGATTATGACTCGGAGAGCCACAGGCTTTTCCATCGCGAAGATGCTGACGTGTTGCCGGCGGCGGAAGGGGCCTGATGGCGCGCTCCGAGTGGCAGCCCGTCCGCATTCTGGGCAAGGGGCCGTGGTCGTTGCTGCCGGCGCAGACCTGGTCGGTGCTCACCGACTTCTTCATCTTCGCCGCTGGGCTGTCGGTCTTCTACGCCATTCTGGTTCTGGCGCGCAGTTGGTTCGGCCCATTCAATCCCCACGTCGAGATCTCGCGCGATCCCTCGCACCTTCCGCTGTACGCAGCCTATTCGCTGCTGCGGATCACGATCGCCTACATCCTTTCGCTCGCCTTCACGCTGGTTTACGGCTATGTCGCAGCCTACAACCCACGCGCCGAGCGCATCATGATTCCGCTGCTCGACATCCTGCAGTCGATTCCCGTGCTCAGCTTTCTGCCGGGCGTCATGCTGGCCATGGTCGCGCTGTTTCCCCATCACCAGGTCGGTGTCGAGATGGGAGCGATCCTGCTCATCTTCACTGGACAGGTGTGGAACATGGCCTTCAGCTTCTACTCGTCGCTGAAGAGCATTCCCCGCGACATGCGCGAGGCCGCCAAAATCTACCGCTTCAACTGGTATCAGCGCTTCACCCAGTTCGAGCTGCCTTTCGCCGCCATCGGTCTGGTGTGGAACTCCATGATGTCGGTGGCCGGCGGCTGGTTTTTCCTGATGGCCTGCGAGATGTTCGTTCTCGGCAACGACGATTTCCGCTTGCCCGGACTCGGCTCGTACCTGCAAACCGCTGCCAGCGCGGGCGATACCGAGGCGATCCTGTGGGGCGTGGGGACGATGATCGCGGTCATCGTGCTGCTGGACCAGATCGTGTGGCGGCCGGTGATTGCCTGGGCCGAAAAGTTCAAGGTCGAGCAGGTGGAAAGCACCGACGCGCCGCAGTCCTGGTTTCTCAACCTCATTCAAGCCTCGCGCTTACTCAAACGAGTGCGCAAGAAGGCGATCAATCCGGTGCGCGAGCGTTTAGGGCTTCACTTTGCGCGCGGCTATCACCCCGAACACGAGGAGGTTGCGCCGCCGACATGGAAGGTGTGGATCGGGCGCACCATCGCCGCTCTCGCCGTTTTAGCGGTTTTCTACGCCATGACGCGCGCCGTCGGCATGTTGACCCAACTAAATGGGGACGACTTGCGCCAGATCCTCGAAGGCGCAGCGGCAACCTTTGGCCGCGTGCTCGCCGCGCTCTTTATCGGCGCTCTGTGGACGATTCCTGTAGGCGTCGCCATCGGCTTCAACCCAAAGTTAGCGCGCATCGCGCAGCCGCTGGC
>PLBD01000233.1 GCA_003135315.1 Acidobacteriaceae bacterium
AGTGCAGCATCAGCGCTTCGGGGAACATCGGCAGTTTGGGCGACCCGAACTCATATTGGCCGTGGTGGCTGATGATCAGGTGCTCCAGCAGGACCTTCAGCTCCTCCGGGAAGCCGCGCACACGCGCGATCTTCTCGTGCAACATCTCCAGCTCGATGATCATGTGTCCCAGGAGCTGTCCCTTGGTGGTGTAGGCGATGGAGCGCTGATACGTTAGCTCGTGCAGTTTGCCGATNNCGCCGACGAAGGCGTGATGCAGGGTCTTGGCCGCGGGAGCCGTCTTGTAGGCGGCGACCAGAGCGTCGTCAGCGATGAACTCCTTTATCAGCGACTTGAGCCAGGGATTCTGGAAGCTGTCGACAAAGCCACACAGCGTCTGCCAGAGCTGCTCGACATCTTTGCTGGTCTTGGGAAGGTAGTCCGAGTAGTCGATTTCCGACTCGCCCAGCTTACGCATTTTGTGAACGGTAAGTTGCCAGCGGCCGTTGTACTTGTGGACCACGCCCTTGACCTTGACGAAGTCGTCCTGCTCGCAGCCGGAGATGGCTTCGGCGACGTTGTCCCACATGTTGGCCTGTATCTGGCCGCTACGATCGGCAAGTACCAAAGACAGATACAGCTCGCCGCTCTTCTTCGACTTCACCTGCTTGAGAGCGACGACAAACAGAGAGGTGATGGTCTGGTTCTCCATCCGGGCGCAATCGGAAATGTAGAATTCCTTCATACGAAGTCTGCAGGTATACATCGCCGCCGCGTAAAGCGGCCGAGCGCCCTATCGTAGCAGTAGTCGGTAGTCAGTAGCCAGTTGTCAGTAGCTGCGAGCCTCGAGCTGCGAGTTCCAAGAACCTACTATTGAATCGTTTGGAAATCCGCGGCCTTCAGCCTTGCAGCGCCAGTTGCATCCAGGCGTTGATGGCTCGGGGCTCGCAGCTCAAGGCTCGCCGCTGCCTCTAGAACAATCCCAGCTTCTTCTTTTTCTTGACCTTGTTATCGGAGTTGGTAGTGGCCGTGGTGTAGACGGGCTTGGTCTCGTTGGGACTGGCGCCGGTATCGATGTAGCCCGGTTTGATATCGATGTAAGCCTCCTCGCGCAGCTTGGTAAGGTAATCGCGCAAGGCCGGCTGCATCTTGGTAATGTAAATCTGCTCCTGAATCTCGGCCTGGACGTCCTTTAGCGGAGGCACGCCAGCCGACTGATGTTCGGTAACTTTCAGGATGACGAATCCCTGGTTGGTGCGGATGGGCTCGGTGTATTGTCCGGGCTGCAAGTCGAAGACCTTCGACTCATACTCCTTGGACAACGTGCCGCGTTTGAAGTATTCCAGGTCGCCACCCAGCCCGGCGGTGGGGCCATTGGAGTATTTCTTTGCCAAGTCAGCGAAGTTGCCGCCCTGTTTCAACAGATCGTAAACCTGGCTGGCCTTGGCTTGCGCCTGCGCCACAGCGTCGGGAGTAGGCGTCTCCGGCAGCGCGGTCTGGCCCTTTCCCGTCTTCACCTGCGCGGTCGTCTGTGTGGAAATCAAGATCTCGCTTAGCCGCACTTGCTCCGGCCGGTCCATCTCGGTCTTGTGCTGGTCGTAATATTGCTGGATCTCCTGATTGGAGACGGTAATGTGTCCGCCTACCTCCTGGCCAATCACCTTCTGGGTCAGAATGTTGTTCTTCAGGTTCTGCTTGAAATCCTCGAACGCGATGCCCTGCGACTGGGCCGCCTTCTCCATTTCTTCCATGGACTCGGCGTGCATCTGCTGGCGCAACTCGTCGAGTTTCTTTACCAGATCGGTGTCGGCGCTGATGCCCAGGTCCGATGCCTTTTGCAGGAGCAACTGCTGGTCAATCAGATCGCGGAGCAGGTCCTTCTCGCGTTCCCTGGCCTGCTGCTCGGCGACCGAGGCGTCGGGCTGCTGCCGTGCCTCGGTGTACAGTTGCTCGCGCGCCTTGCGCAGATCGGCCCGGGTGACAATGCTGTTGTTGACGCGCGCGATAATCTCTTCGACAACCGTGTCGCTTGTCGTGGTCTGGGCCAGAAGGAACTGAGCACCGAGAAGCACGGCCAATAAAAGGAAGGAAGATCTCTTCATGCAATACCTGATCAGGCGCCCCACAGTTCGAAGTCTAACCTGGTCCCTTTGTCGTTATAGTTCCTTCTATTTTACTGCCTCCGGCGGGCGCGTGCCTGAGATAAAAGTGAGTGGACCTGCTCGACGCCGTAGAATTGCAGGATGGAAAACACCGGAGTGCCTGTGTTCCAGAAGCCGAGTGCGATGGAATCGCTGTTCAACCGCTGTTTCGGATTGCTGGTGGGGCTGGGACTCGGCTTGAAGCACAATTACCTGCTGCAGGTGCGCGGGCGGAAATCGGGCAAGATTTATTCCACGCCCATCGATCTGCTGGAGATTGATGGCAAGCGCTACCTGGTCGCCCCGCGAGGACGCACGCAATGGGTGCGAAACGCGGAAGCCGCAGGAGAGATCGCTCTGAAGAAGGGGAGCTGGCGGCAAAGCTTTCGACTGCGGGCGGTCCCCGATGCCGCGAAGCCCGAATTGCTGAAGGCCTATCTCGACCGCTTCAGGACCGCCGTGCAGCGATACTTTCCGGTTGCCGCCGGCTCCGAGGCGCAGGCGTTCGCCGCCATTGCGGCGAGGTATCCGGTGTTCGAGCTGAGTGAGAGTTGACCGTCCAGAGCAGCTGCATTTCCGGGAACAGCAGATCCCTGGCGGGCTGAAGCCCGCTCGTGATGACAAAGATAAATGGCTGATCGGCACGACTGAAGAGTGTGCGTGAGAACCGTGTCGTCCCCAGGGGACTCAGGTACTTTTCCCGCTTAACCCAGCACTCCGCTTCGCTCCGTGCTGGGCTATCATGACGCCGCGCCTGCGGCGCTCGATTTTCGAGCTTCTTACTCCACTACCAAAAAGAGAAGTTAGTTCTCAGGCAGACTCTGAAGTCGTGCCCTGTTACAAAGCGCTAAGAAGCGACTTTCTTAGCAGCCTGTGAAGCCGTGCCCTGTTACACGGCTTCGTTCAGCAAACTCGGGACACGGGCTGAAGCTGCGCCCCTTCACGGGATCGGAACAGCCCCAAGATTGGCGGCGGAAGCGTAATCGTCGTCGCGGCGTTGCAGCGTCGGACGATCATCCCCGCTATTGCTGGGCTGGGTGGTGGTGGTGCTATCCGCAGTCTGCGTCCGGCGCAGGGTGGGCCCCTGCTTATCCTGGGGAATCGCCTTCTTGCCGTTTTCGAAGGCCGCCAGACGGGCCTTCACCTCGTCGAACTCCGAGGTATCTTCGATGTACTCGGGCCGCGGCGGCAGAATCTCGCGAATCTCTTCCTGGCTCTTGAGGATGCGATCCGGCGTCTGCGGATGCGAGGCGAAGGCCTTGGCCAGCGCTCCCGGCTTCTGCTTCTCCAGCGCCTTCAGCTTCTCAAAGAACGCGATGAAGGCCTGCGGATCGTATCCGGCTTTGTACATGTATTGCAGACCGAAATAGTCGGCCTGCGCTTCAAAGTCGCGCGAGAACTTCATGAAGGTAACCGGCAGCGCGAGGCTCATGGCCGCGTTCACCGCCTCATACACGCCCCAGCTATGAATGACAAACATCAGCGGAACGGTGGACAGCTGTACATAGTTTTGGCGGGTCATCTCCTCGGTCGCATGGCGGAGGACGACGTGGGAGATCTCATGGGCCATGACGCCGGCCAGTTCAGCCTCGTTGTCGGCAGCCAGAATCAGACCGCTATTGACGTAGAAAAATCCGCCGGGCAGGGCAAAAGCGTTGACGTCATCGGAATCCACGACCTTGATGGTAAATGGCACCTTCGCATCGGAGTTGCGCACCAGGTTCTGGCCGACGCGATTGACGTACTCGTTGACCACCGGGTCCTGAATCATGCGCGCACTCGATTCCACCATCATCGCGTACTGCTTGCCTATCTTGATGTCGGTGTCGATCGAGTACCAGTTGCCGAGGCTTCTTCCGGTGGAGCCCACCTTGCGGTCCCCGATGTCGTCAATATCGGTCTTGCCCTTGTCGTGAGTATCCTTTGGCGCGTTCGCCGTGGGGGCTGTGGCCGCAGCGGTATCGGTTGGACTGCCAGTCCCACTCGCGCCGGATGCCGGCTGAGCGGCGGGAGCGGCAGGGCTGCTCGCCGATTGCGATTGGTCAGGGGAATTACTGGAAGCCTGGGTTGACGTCTGCGATTGTGGGTTGTTCTGCGCCAGCGCCGGAAGCGAAAGGCCGGCAGCCAGCAGCACCGCAATCATCGCTGCGAAAGCACGCGATTTCATGGAAACTCCAGTGCCCAACTCGGACTGCACCTTGCCAGGGTGCTTCTTGGGCACATTATATGCTTGGAATCGCATTGTGGCGCGATCGATTTCCGCAACCACGGCAGAATACAAAGATTCCGCGCGCTCTACCGACGGGGCCAAGTGGGATTGGCCAGCAGGAACTGCCGAACTTGGTCTAGAATGAGCGTTTTGTCCCAGGAGAGCGACATTATGGCAATGGAGACTTCGCCGCAAAAAATAATGCAGGTGGTCACGCTCGACGACTTTATCGGCGGCTTGCGGAAGCTTCAGGAGCGGGACTTCACCGAAGTGCGCGGCACGCTGGAATACCTGCAGGCGAATCGCGTCGATCCGGAATCGGTCGAGCCGTATCTCTTCTGGAACGCGCAGCACTACACCCGCAACCTCATCGACAAGACCGAACTCTACGAACTGCTGGCCATCTGCTGGGAGCCTGGCATGAAGAGCTCGATCCATAACCACAAGGGGCAGAACTGCTGGATGGCCGCTCCCATCGGGCGGCTCGCGGTGCAGAATTTTCGTGTGATTTCGGAGGACCTGGGCGCTCATCGCTGCAACATCGTCCCTACCGACGAGGTGCACATCACTGCCGAGAATCCTGTCGCCGTCGATCCGCTGAATCCGGTGCACGACGTCCACAATCCGCGCGAGTGGAACCAGCGCGCCGTCAGCCTGCATGTGTACTCGCGTCCGTTCGATTCCTGCATCGTGTATTCGGTGGAGCAAGGCTCATGCGGCGAGATCGGGCTGCAGTACACGTCGAAGTTCGGGAAGCTGTGTTGAAGAGCAGCAATTAGCAATTAGCAATTAGCAATCAGCCAAACCAAGAACGCGAATGATCGCGGATGTGCTGAAGGTGAGGCCGCCGGAGATATGAAGCTAATCTTGGCGATGTTCGCAATGGCGATTACGGTTTTCGCTGAGCAACCAAAGTGCAAAGGGAATCCAAAGGTTATTGGCGCTTGCTACTCAGTTCATGGGAGGCTCTCGCGGGGGGCTGATACGGTGGTTCTACGGCTTTGGCCCGTGGGAACGAAGCGGATGCTGGGCGTTACCGGAGGTCCGACACTTGACGACGCAGGCTTTCCCATTTGGCCGCAAAGTCTAAGATTTACCTCCGGCGATGAAGACATCTATGGCGACTTCGAGGTGTGTCCATTCACGCCAGAGCGGAAAGGAGCAATGCAATTTGTCTGCATTGAGTCTGCTTCTCACGTCGTCGTAAAGCGGTAGCGTTGCGGGATTGTCAAAGCACAACTCCGGCGATGTGATTTGACTCGACAGCGCGCCCCGCGAAGGACCGAGTCCCGCTCGGCGGGACGGAAGATGATAGCCCCGCCCTTCACCGGGGCCCCCGGCGAGCGGCGACGTTGCGCTCGCTGGGGTGGTCAGGGCGGGGTCAGCGTTTTACGGGAACCGAGTCCCGTTAGGGACGGCACATGAATCGCGGCGATTACGTCTCGTGTCTGCCGCCGCTCCGCGGCTCTCCAGTGCTTTTTTCCGCACTGACCGCGGGCTTACGCCCCACGGCTAACACAAATGCCGCCCTTCGGGCTCCTGAGGTTGCCCTTCGGGTTGATGGAGAGCCACTCCGAACGACAACGACATGGATCCCTCCGAATGACACGGATAATGCAGGTTTCCCGTCGCATCTAAGGTAAAAGCTCAAACGCTGCGTCGCTTCAAATCAACGATGACGGCGATGGAAAAACGCCGCGCAACACATTTACGAATCCTGGGTTCATACAGATGCATGCGACAGTTCCCGGATATGGCAATGGGGAGCGGGTCGCCCTGGAAGGAAAGACATCGTGGCAGGACAGAAGCAAGAGGAGCGAGCAATGAAATCACGTTGGCGGTTTGAATGTTTATTGATGGCACTACTGTTTGTTGCCTTATCGGCGGGAGCGGTCTTCGCTCAGGACCAGAGCATGGCTCCCCCTCCGCCGGCGGATAATTCGGTGCAGCAGGCTAACGTGGGGCAACAGGGCTATCCCGGACAGCAAGGTTATCCGGCACAGCAAGGCGGTCCGGACCAACAAGGCGCGCCGCAGCAGGACCCTCCCGGGCGCGTGGCCCGCGTGCAATACATGACGGGCGAAGTCTCGATGCAGCCGGGCGGCATAAACGACTGGATTGCGGCCAGCATGAACCGGCCGCTCACGACCTCTGATCGCATCTGGACGGACAAGAACTCGAAAGCCGAACTGAACGTTGGCGATGGCTTCATCCGCATGAACTCGGAGACCAGCCTGACCCTGACCAACGTCAGCGACAGCACCGTGCAACTGGAACTCGATCAGGGCACGCTAAATCTCACCGTTCGCCATCTGGAAAAGGGCGAGGTCTACGAAGTCGATACGCCCAACTACGCGTTTACCGTGATGAAGACCGGCGTGTATCGCTTCGATGTCCTCCCCAGCCAGGACCAAAGCTGGGTGACGGTGCGCAGCGGATACGGCGAAGCGACGGGAAAAGGCGCTGCGGTGCGGGTCAATTCCGGCCTGCAGGTACGCTTCAGCAACGGCAACTCATTGCAGAATGCCTCGTACAGCGCTCCGGCGCGCGACGGCTTTGAAGACTGGGCGCAGGTGCGCGACAAGCGGCTGGACGATTCTTTGTCGGCGCGCTATGTTTCGCCCGGCGTAATTGGCTATCAGGACCTTGACGCTAATGGCACCTGGACCACAACTCCTGACTATGGCCCGGTGTGGACTCCGACCTCCGTTCCTGTGGGTTGGGCGCCGTATCGCTACGGCCAGTGGACGTGGATTGCACCGTGGGGTTGGACGTGGGTCGATAGCGCTCCCTGGGGATTTGCGCCCTTCCACTATGGCCGGTGGGTTACCTACGGCGGCGGCTGGGCTTGGGCGCCTGGTCCGGTGGGCTACTGGAATCCCTACTATGCTCCGGCGCTGGTTGGCTGGATTGGTGGTCCCGGGTTCGGGATCGGCTTCGGCTGGGGTTGGGGCGGCGGCTGGGGCTTAGGTATCGGCATCGGATTTGGCTGGTACCCGCTGGGATGGGGAGCGCCATACTACCCGCACTACTGCGGCTGGGGACACGGCGGCTGGTACCACGGCGGCGGATATGTGAGTTCCGGCTACCTCCACAACGTCAACGTCACCAACACGCACATTACGAACATCAACAACATCAACAACAACTATCACAACGGCAATTTCGGGAATACCAACGGAATCGCGAGGAATGGCGTGACTTCGGCGTCCCGAGAGGCCTTCACGTCGGGCGCGGCGGTCAACAAGGTGGGCGGAGCCGTACCGGCGTCGGCGCTGAACAACGCGCACACGATGAACACGGCCAGCGTCAACCCGACCCGGTCTTCGGTGCTGGGTGGACAAACGCCGCGCAGCAACGTTCCCTCCGCGGCCAGCGCAAATCGCTCGGTCGTGACGCGGGCGACGCCACCTGCCCGGCCTGCCAGCTTCAGCAGCGCCCAGGCGGCGACACGCAGCAACGCAAACTCGACCGGACACGGCGCCACGAGTGCGGCGGGTGCAAGCAACAATGCAGCGCACAACACGCAAGGAGCGGGCGTAACGGGTCACGGTCCTACGGGAGCGCAAACCGAAGCGCGCGCCAGTGCGCCGAGCAATCCGGCAGCGCACAATGTTCCGCGGCCACCGTCAGCGGGAGGCTCGAACAATGTGGGATCCAGCAACGCAACGCAGTCGCACAACGTGCCGCGTCCCCCGGCCGGCAATGACAACTTTGCCCGGCCGAACGGGAACACGGCAAACTCTGCCGGCAGTCACAACGCGCAGACGGCCAATAACCACAGCATGAACAACTCGACGGCGCCGCAGCACTCGCAACCGTATACGCCGGGCCATTCGAACAGCGCAACGCCGCATTCGTCGGCTCCCGCGCACCAGTCGACGCAGGGCCGGAGCAATTCGCAAGGCGGCTCGCATAGCGGCAATTCGTCGTCCGGGCATGGCTCAGCGTACTCAGTCCCACGGCCACCGGCGGGATATTCGTACCATGCTGCGCCGTCGTACTCGGCTTCCGGAGGCTACGGGGGCAGCAGCCGGGGCTATTCGTCCAGCGGGAGTTACAACTCTGGACGCGGCTACGGGTCGACGCAAGGCTACTCCTCAGGACGCAGCTATGGGTCGTCTCCGACCTATACCGCGCGCAACTACGGGTCGGCTCCTTCGTATGGCGGACGGAGTTCTGGATCGTACTCCGCACCGCACTCCTCCGGCGGCGGTGGCTACCACGGCGGCGGCGGAGGTGGCCACAGTGGCGGCGGAGGCGGTCACGGCGGCGGTGGTGGACACAGATAGTCAGCAACGAAGCTCGCATGCAGGCGGCCTCACAAGGGCCGCCTTTACTTTTAGGAGCCGTCAGCTGACAGCTCTGAGCTTTTCGTCTGTGCCGGACAAACACGTCGCCTGTGACCCATGAACATCACGGAGTGCGCTGGCAGCTTATAATCGAAGTGTGACCCGCTCGTTTGTAAAGAAAGTGGCCGAGGCCAACTTCCCCACCCGTTGGGGACAGTTCCGCATCTACGGCTTCGAAGGGGAGTTCGAAATACCGCCGACGCCGGCCAAAGGAAACGGCACAAGCGGCAACGGCCATGCCGGAATGGCGAAAGAGGAAGCAGTGGCGCTGGTGATGGGCGACATTCACGCCGGCCCGCCGCTGGTGCGCATCCATTCGCAATGCCTCACCGGGGACGTGTTTCACTCCATGCGCTGCGATTGCCGCCAGCAACTGGAACTCGCGCTCTCCATGATCACTCAGGCGGGCGCGGGCGTGCTGATCTACGAGCAGCAGGAGGGCCGCGGCATCGGCTTGATGGCCAAGCTGCAAGCCTACGAACTGCAGGACCGGGGCCTGGATACGGTGGAAGCCAACGTGGAGCTGGGCTACGACAACGACTATCGCGNNGCGCTGGAAAGCGCGGGGATCAAAGTGGTGGAGCGCGTCTCCGCGGAAGTCGAGCCCTACGAACACTCCGAGAACTACCTGCGCACGAAAAAAGAAAAGATGGGCCACCTGTTCACGGGGTGGTAAGGGCGGCATTTGAGGGCTGTACCGAATAGATTGGTGTGAATCCGCCCGCCCGACCTATAATTTGCCCATGTCGCAGTTTACGTTTCCCATCATCATCGAGGCTGACGAGGACGGATACTACGTTTCCTGTCCGGCACTCCAAGGCTGTTACAGCCAGGGCGACACGTACGAAGAGGCGGTCGCCAACATCAAGGACGCTATCCGTTTGCATGTTGAAGACCGGCGCGCCGAAGGGGAAGAGTTCCCACAGAGCGTCTCGGTGAGCGTTTCTATGGTCGAAGTTGCGGTCTAATGCCTCAGCTTCCCCGCCCGCCAGATAATTGCCGTACTGCAAAAGATTGGCTTCTCTATGACTCGCCAGAGTGGGAGCCACATGATCTACAAGAACGCTGTCGGCAGGCGGGTCACGATACCGTTTCACGGATCGAGAGTGCTTCACCCGAAAGTTGTGAAGAGCATCTTGCGGGACGCTGATCTAACTCCGGAAAGTCTTAACAAGCTTTTGTAAGTGTTGTTGGCGTGATCTCTCGCCAAGGGCGCGGTACGCCCGTTTCAGTCGTTCGGGTCTAACTCGGTCGCGTCCTTCTCCGAATCCGTCTCCGGCGCCATCTCATCCCGCTGGATCTGCCGCATGACGTCAATCAGGCGCTCGTAAACCTGGCGNNTCGTAGATGGGCATCGCCGAGTTGCGCTTGAGCTTACCGATTTCATGGGCACACTGCGCCCGCTCGCTGAGCAACTCGACCAGCTTGCGGTCCAGATCGTCGATCTTCTTGCGCCAGTCAGCGATGTCCATGGTTTCAGCTTTTTGCGATTGTTCGCCCGAAACGATTCACAATCAGTCTAGTCCTGCATTGAAAGGGCACGCCTTCAGGCGTGCCGCCAAAGCCAAGAGGAAGCCCGGCTTTAGCCGGCTGAGGGAATAAGCCCTCAGGGCCTAAAGGCCAATCTCTTCGCGTCCTGACGACACGGCTGAAGCCGTGCGTGAGAACCCTGTGCCGTCCCTACGGGACTCCGATCCTTGTTCCACTTTACCCAGGACTCCGCTTCCCACCCCAACAAGCGCAACCCCGGCGCTCGTCGGGGGCCCCGGTTTCGCTCCGTCCTGGGCTAACTGTATTTCCACCCCTTCGGGGTTCTTTTTTCGCGTGTAGTACTCCATCGGGGGAGATCAAACTTAGTTTTCAGCAGAATCTGAAAGCGTGCCCCTTCAAAGCCGGATACAGCGTGGCACTACTCTATCCGCCGGCCCGGGCGGGATGCGCTTTGCCGGTGAGGGACGACAGGAACTCCGAGACTGCGGCGGCTTCCCGCCCGGGATTCTGCTCGATACATTGAACGATGGCGCTGCCAACTACGGCCGCATCGGCGAAGCTGCCGACCTCCGAGAACTGCTCAGGGGTGGAGACGCCGAAGCCGACGGCGATCGGCAATCTGGTGTGCGCCCGCAACCGCTCCACCAGCGAGCGCGCATCGCCAGCCAGTTCCTGGCGAGCACCGGTGATCCCGGTGCGCGAGATGGCATACACGAACCCGCGCGAGTGTTTGGCAATGTTTCGCAGGCGCTCATCGGTACTGGTGGGCGCGGCGAGAAACACCGGCGCGAGCTTGTGCGCCTTCATCGCGCGGAGATAATCGCCCGATTCCTCGACGGGAAGATCGGTGACCAAAGCTCCATCGACGCCGGCATTGACCGCGAGCGCGCAAAACTTGTCGAGCCCAAACTGGAGGACGGGATTGAGATACGAGAAGATGACGAGACCGGCATCCGATTGCTGCCGAATCTGCCTGGCAACGTCGAGAACGCCGGCAAGATTTGTGCCGTGATGCAGCGCGCGCTCGCTGGCGCGTTGAATCACCGGCCCATCGGCCACCGGATCGCTGAACGGGACGCCCAGTTCGATGACGTCAGCGCCCGCGCGAATGGCTGCCAGCGCGACCNNGTTTGTGAAAGACGATTGCCAAATATTCCTCTCAAATTCCTGTTCACCACGGAAGCACGGAGGTCACAGAGAAAACGAAGTCAAAAACTCTGTGCCCTCTGTGTCTCTGCGGTGAAAAACTAAGCCTAGAACCCCAAATTCTCGCGCAAAATCCCAATGTCCTTGTCGCCGCGGCCGGAAATGTTGACTATCACAATGTCAGACTCTGACATTGTGGGAGTTCGCTTGATACATTCTGCGACGGCGTGCGCCGATTCCAGCGCCGGAATGATGCCCTCCAGACGAGCCAGCGTGCGGCAGGCGTCCAGCGCTTCCTGGTCGCTGGCCGATACATACTCCGCGCGACCCTGATCGTGCAGCAACGCGTGTTCGGGACCAATCGCCGGATAATCGAGGCCCGCGGAGACCGAATGCGTCGCCGCAATCTGGCCGGCGAGGTCCTGCAAAACATAGGAATATGTTCCCTGCAACACGCCCGGTCCACCACCGTCGAAGCGCGCCGCATGTTCGCCCAAAGAATGGCCGCGGCCGCCGGCTTCGACGCCGATCAGCTTTACGTCGCGGTCGTTGATGAACTCGTAGAACACGCCAATCGCGTTCGATCCGCCGCCGACGCAGGCGATCACCGCCGACGGCAGGCGGCCCTCGGCTTTGAGAATCTGCTTGCGGGCTTCCTGGCCGATGACACGGTGAAAGTCGCGCACCATCGTCGGATAAGGATGAGCGCCCAACACGCTTCCCAGCAGATAATGCGTGGTGCGAACGTTGGTGACCCAGTCGCGCATGGCTTCGTTAATGGCGTCTTTCAGGGTGCGCGAGCCGGAGTCCACGCCGCGCACCTCGGCTCCGAGCAACTTCATGCGGAAGACGTTCAGCTCCTGACGCCGCATGTCCTCAGTGCCCATGTAGACGACGCACTCCATGCCGAACAGCGCGCACACGGTGGCCGTGGCAACGCCGTGCTGGCCCGCGCCGGTNNGGTCTTCGCGCTTGAGGTAGATCTTTGCGCCGCCCAGTTGTTTGGTGAGCCGCTCGGCCGGGAACAACGGCGTGGGCCGGCCGGCGTAGTCAGTGAGCAGGCGGTGATACTCGGCGCGGAACGACTTGTCTTTTCGCGCTGCGGCGTAGGCAGTTTCCAGTTCCTGCAAGGCCGCCATCAGCGTCTCGGGGACGTAACGGCCGCCGTACGCGCCAAAGCGTCCGGGCACGGCGCGAGCGCGCTTGGGATGGCTGCCTTCGGCGGGCGGCGCACTTTTCACGTTGCTAGTGGTTTCTTCCATCACTCCCTTAGCTTAGCCGAGGCCTGCGTGTGGCGCACAGCGGCCACGAAATCGCGCAGGCGCGCTTCATCTTTTGTCCCGGGCTCCGATTCCACGCCGGAGACAACATCGACGCCCCAGGGAGCGAACAACTGAATCGCCTTGGCAACATTCTGCGGATTCAAGCCGCCGGCGACGATCAGCGGCATCGCTGCCCGAACGGCCGCCGCGAATGGTGCAACTTCCTGCCACGCGAAGGGCGTGCCGGTTCCTCCGCGCTGGAGCGCCGAACCCGAATCGAGCAGGATGGCGTCGATGCTGCCACGCGCCGCCAAGTACTCCGCGAGCCGCTCAGGTGCTTTCAAGATATCGCGCGCCTGCAACGTCTTGATGATCCTGCGCTCGCCCAAAGCCCGGCGGAATTCCGACATCTGCTCAACCGGTTCGTCGCCGTGCAACTGAACGCCGGAAAGGCCCGCCTGCTGCGCCACTTCGGCCACGTGCGCCGGGGTTTGATTGACGAAGACGCCGATCTTCTCAATGCCATCCGGCAGCCGGGCGATGATTTCCGCAGCTTCCGCAATCGCAATTCGCCGTGGGCTGGGAGCAAAGATGAAGCCCAGCGCGTCGGTGCCCGCGGCCACGCTTAGCTCGGCGTCGTGCAGGTCGGTTGTGCCGCAAAGCTTGACCCAGGTCATAACGTGCCCGCCATCATCATCGCGCGGCCACGGCCTGGGTCAGCAATTCGCGCAAGGCCTCGCCGGGACGGGGCGCACGCATCAAGGATTCGCCCACCAGGAATGCATCGAATCCCGCCTGCCGCAAACGCGCAATGTCCTCGCCGCTGTCGATTCCGCTCTCGGAAATCTTCAAAATGCCCGCCGGCATAAGCCCGGCCAGTTGCAACGATGTGTTCAGATCGACATGAAAAGTATGCAGGTTGCGATTGTTGACGCCGATGGTGTCGAAGCCGGCGTCAAGCGCGCGTTGCAGCTCGGTGGCGTCGTGGACCTCGCACAGGACATCCAACTCGGCCGCGCGCGCACTGCGGTGTAGATAGGTCAACTCGGATTCGGTGAGCGCGGCGACGATGAGCAGGACGGCGTCAGCACCGTGGGCGCGCGCCTCCAGCATCTGGAACTCGTCAACGATGAAGTCCTTGCGCAAACAGGGAAGGCGCGTCGCCGCCGAGGCGAGCGCCAGGTTCTGCAATGAGCCGTGGAAGTATTGCTCGTCGGTAAGCACGGAAAGGGCCGCGGCTCCTGCCGTCTCCAGTTCGCGAGCGAGATCGGCGACCGGGAAATCGGCCCGGATCAGCCCTTTTGACGGCGAGGCTTTCTTCAGCTCTGCGATTATGGCTGTGCCGGTGGCAGCGCGATCCTGGAGAGATCGGCGAAAGCCTCGGGGTTGGTGACGCTCCGCCCGGGAAGCCAGAGCGCGCGTGTCCGCTGACGCTTTGGCAGCGGCAACCTTGCGGCGTGCGGCAGCGGTAATCTCTTCCAGCTTGGTGGGCATGGATGCAAAAAGTATACCTGCTGACGGACTACAGGCTCCTCGGCGGGTGAAGGTGAATCGGATTGGCGGGGATTACGAAGGGACTGTGTCGCAAGGCGGTGACGCCGCGCAGCGGCTCAGGTTAAACGCCCCACTTGGCCGGGGGCTCACGCCCCCGTCTAACTTCATGCCGCCGCGGTGCGGCTGGTTTGAGGGCGTACGCGTCTGCTTTGTCTCCCAGAAAATCGTAAATTGTGAGAGTTTATGAGGGCCGCCGCGCCGGGGGAGCGAAGGAGGATCGCTTGGAGAATCAGGATTGCCCCGCGGCGGTTACGATCCGTACTCGGAGCGGACATTGCGCCAGGCGCTCACGCTGCGGCGCTCGGCATCCTCGGCAAAGCCCTCACCCACTTTCTGGAGCGTGGCAAAGATCTGCATGCCCTTCTGGAGGTAGTCAGGAGCGTTCTCCCAGACGGTCTCGAATTTTTCGGGATACTCGGAGGCCAGCACCGCGAGACCTGCGGCGGCACACGCCATGCCGACGGGGCGGCGGCCCGTAAGAATCAACACCGCGCCAGCGCCGATCGATCCGAATACAAGTGCCTTCTTCCAGTTTTGCATGTCCACCTCGAGTGATATGTGGCCGCCAAGTTGAAAATCACATTCTAGAGCAGGCGGGGGATTGTGTCGCGGGGAAGGCGGGCGGTTGAGGCCGGGATGTCACATTCACAAGAAACACCAGACGCCCCACCCTCTTGCCAAAAGACGGCGAGAAGGGTGGGGCACCCGGCACCTAGCAATGACGGAAGGGAGAGCGACTCGCGATTTGAAAGACGCGCCCTGCGGCTCGCAGGAAGGCAAGAGTGCCGCCGGCTGAAGCCGGCTCAGGATGGATGGGGCAGCCTACCCAGGACTTCGTCCTGGGCTGAGCTGAGTCGTCCCGCAGTCGCGGGACGGGAGTGCGCGAATGAATAGAGTAGCGAACTGTACGACGGATTAGCGCACGGCCCACACATTCGAAACCCGCGAATGTGTGGGGCACCCGCTGGCCCGTCGTACCAGAAAATTCGGGTTCCCGACGGTCCACCAGATGGCCCACCCTCTCGCCAGGAGACGGCGAGAAGGATGGGGCACCCCGCTGCTTTTGTGAGTTCTTTGAATTCGATGTGCTCCGCTTCCAGATTCAAACCGCAGGGCCTAAAGGCCCGATTCGCTATTGTGACGTTACGGCACGACTGAAGTCGTGCCCTGTTACAAACCGTTCAAACCGGACTTTTTCCGCAGCCTGTGAAGTCGTGCCCAGTTACATGTCCTCCCGACGCGGAGGGTTTCGAAGCTCCAGCGAACAGCAGGTCGCTTCGACTGCGCGTCCGCCCGCCGCAAACGACGCGGCGGAAAAGCAAAGGCGCGGACGCGCCGCCCAGGATAACTTTACCTTGACAAAGCCTTCGCCCTTATCGAGGGGCACCCGACTCTGCGCCGAAACGGGGACAGATTGGGCGGGCGACGAGTACCGCGAAACGGCGGTTTGCGGTAGAGTCCTGGCATGCGCGTGCCACCGGTTGTGCTGAGCATTGCCGGCTACGATCCGTCCTCGGGAGCCGGAGTTACCGCCGACATCAAGACAGCGGCCTCGCTGGGCTGCTATGCCGTGACCTGCATTACCGCGTTGACGGTGCAGTCGACGCAGGGAGTTTTCGGCGTCCAGGCGCTGGAGCCGGAGCTGGTTGGCCGAACGCTGGAGGCGCTGGCCGACGATGTGGAGATTGCCGCGGTCCGGCTGGGCATGCTGGGATCGGGAGCGGTGGCGGCAGCGGTGGCAGGGTTTCTGGACTCGAGGCGGCTGTTGAACGTCGTGCTGGATCCGGTGATCCGGTCGTCATCAGGCGCTGAGCTGCTGGACGATATCGGGCTGGAGGTTCTGCGAGCGATGGTTCCGCTCTGCGATGTGATGACGCCGAACGTGGATGAGGCGGTGGCGCTGCTTGGGGCCGAGCCAATCGCCGGCGGAGCTCGCTGGGACGCGACGCTGCGCGGTCTCAGGGAGATGGCCGCGGGGCTGCACGATCTGGGCGCAGGAGCGGTGGTCATCACCGGCGGACATCTGCCGTCAGCCAACGATTACATGAGCTGCAAGGCGGCGTCCGGCGAGAGGCATGGGGAGATCATCGAGGGCGAGCGGATTGAGACGCGGGCGACGCACGGGACCGGGTGCGCCTTCGCGACCGCGTTGGCGTGCCGGCTGGCGCTGGGCGACAGGTTGCCGGAAGCGGTCCGCGGCGCCAAGGACTACGTGCGCCGGGCGATGCTTTCGGCGTATCCGCTGGGGAAGGGAATCGGGCCAGTGAATCATTTTGGGTGAAGAGCGGTAGCGGGGGTCGCCGATAGCGCGTCGCGGTTCGCGCGGTTCTGCCGAAGGATTGTGGATTCATGAGGTTAGGCGGGTCGGGCGGGGGCTGATCCCAAAATGGGAAGAAAGCGAACGCGAGTTCGTGTTCTTGTTCCACGTGGAACATTTTTTGAGGCGGAAGGGGGGCAACGGCCTAAAGCGCCCGACAATCGAGAGAGCTGGATGCGGAAGCGGTCAGGGATGGATGACCAATCGGCCGAAGCAGGTGTCGCGGATCTCTTTGCCCGGACCCAGAAGGGTGTTCTTCTCGTATCCGGAAAGCAGGATGTCGGCGGAGTTGTGCCCATAGCGGCAAACTGTGGAGCCGACGGCGGTGAAGCTCTGGATCTCCGCGTAAGGCGGGACGTTCATTTCCCCGAAGGACCAATCCTGCACGCGAAGCACAATGTGGCCGGGAATTGGTTTCACATACTGCTGCACAGACTCAGGAAGATCGCGCTTCACCTTTTCGCTGATGAGTACGTTCGCCTCCGTGAGGTTATCCGTATAGAGTGCCAGGGAGAGATCGGACGGCCACCGCCCGATAAAGCTAAGAGCCGGCAATACTCCAAACAGCAGTAAGACTACTTTGTGATAGAGAAACTTATTGCGCCATAGGATATCGCCGAACGTGACATCAGTATTCCAGAACAGGATAAGAATCAGCGCAATCATCACAACATTCCACGGCCATACTACGCTGTTCCAGTCACGCCCCAATGGACCGAAGCTATACAGGATGAATATGTGCATCACTATGCCGTTAACTATCCCTATCTTGCGGAACCTTCGTGTTAACAGGCATAGGCCGATACTTACCTCTATAAAGGGTATCGTCCATCCCAGATAATTTAAGTAGGTGAGCGGGAGGTGAACGTGCAGTGTCTCCAGCACCCACGGAAACCCTTCCGCAACGAACTTGACGTTCAGCTTTTGCAGGCCGCTGTAGACGTAGGTACAACCCATAATCAGGCGGCAGATATTCACCGCATCGCGCTGTCCGCGGACGTCGTCAGGCTTCCACGAATAGCAGCCCAGCGCAATCAACATCACCCAATATTGATAGGCCCACGGCTGCCACCGCGTCTGGTCCAGGAGCGAATACGCAAATATGAAAGCTGCAAACGTGAAGATATAGGTCCGCGGTTTTTCGACAAAGGCTATCGCACAAAGCAGCAGCAGCAAGAAGCCATAGCAAAGATAGTCCAGCGGAAAAGGAATATGCGGCAGATGAGGGAAGACCGGAACCAGAGGATAGAATCGCGTACTGACCCATAGCTTTGGAGAAAGCCAGAGCCCGGCTACGAATCCCGCTACCACGACCGTCTTAGTGCGAAGCGCCGTCCGGTCGGAAGCAGCTTCGAGACTCCTGGTTACCGGAATACGCTCGGCGGTCGGAGAAATAGAGTTTGGGACTGCTGCCGGGAACGGCGGATTTACGTTTGAACTGGCTCCCATGTTTGCTGTTGGCCCTTATCCCGATACGAACTTTGCCATTCGTCGCCGCGTCTCCATCGCATCCTACTCTGCATTTCGACAGATAACGTCCCGCTACCTCACTACCACCGGAAACGCATCCAGACATTTAACCACGCAGTTCTCCCGTGTCAAGCCCAAAGGCCCCCGCAAGCCGGACACCGACCCGGCTTTCCGCCATGCTTTCGATCAGGCGTTCAAGATTGCCCGCTACCTGAATCAATAGGATGGGCTGGCGCGAACTCCTGCGCGACCGTCATCACGCGGCGAACCAAACTGGGCTGTGATTGTCGCCGATCACAGCCCTTTCTGTTCATAAGAAACCAGACGCACGCCGCACCGGTTTTCCTTTAATCTTCCTGCGCAGCTTTGGCTCGCGATATCAGGTACACTTCCCATTAACCGGTCGCGATGAAACCTTACTACCGACTGCTCTTTCTGGGGTGCCTCTGTTGTGCGCTTTTGCTGGCAGCGCTGCCGTCCTACGCGGCGGCTGACCCAGCCGGCTCCTGGGTCCCCACTCGACCCGATACCGACGCCAACACCCGAAAAGGCTTCGAACACTTCTACGAACTCGATTACGACAAAGCAATCCACGACTTCGAAGCCGCCCAGGCGGCCCATCCCGATGATCCCTTCGCCGTCAATCACACCCTTGCCGCGGTCACCTTCAAGGAACTGTCCCGCATCGGAGCGCTGGATACCGAGGCCTACGCCGGCGACACCTTCATGAACAAAAAGGCGGCCGTGCCGCTGGATCCCGCCGTGCGCGACCGGATCAGGCAGCTTACCGCGCAGTCGCTGGCGCTCTCCCAGGCCAGGCTCGACAAGAATCCCGACGACGTTAACGCGCTCTACGCTCGCGGCGCCACGCGCGCCCTGGAGTCCACCTACATCGGCTTGGGAGAAAAAGCCTGGTTCAGCGCGCTCCGCATGGCCGTCACCTCCCGCCACGATAGCGAACGCGTGCTGGAACTCGATCCCACCTACGTCGATGCCAAGGTCGGCATCGGCACCGACCTGTACATCGTCGGGTCGCTCAGCTGGCCCGCCAAGGTGGCCGCCTCGGTCGTCGGATTTAGCGGCAACAAGCAGAAGGGGCTGGATTATCTGCGCCAGGCCGCCGGCAGCAAACACGTGGAAGTGGCCACCGATGCCAAGATCATGCTGGCGCTCTTTCTGCGGCGGGAACAGAAGTATGCGGAAGTTCTTCAGCTGGTCAATAGCATGGCAAATGAATACCCGCGTAATTTCATCATGGCAGCCGAGTACGCCCACCTGCTCAACGCCGCGGGCCACGGGCAGGAAGCCATAGCGGCCTATCGCAAGGTCCTGGCCGGTTGCCGCAGCAATGCCTATAACCAGTGCCGTCTCGCCATCCCGGCCTTCGGTCTCGGCGAAGCGCTGCGCGGCCAGCAGGAATTCGCTGCCGCCGCCGAAGCCTATGAGCTTGCCGCCGCCAGCGCCAACGACGATCCCAGTTTGCAGCAGCGCGCCACGCTCTCCGCCGGCGAGATGTATGACGTGCTCCAGAAGCGCGACTCCGCTCTGGAGAAATACAAGGCCGTCATCGCCGAGAACTCGACTTCCAACTCCGCCGACCTGGCCCGCCACTACCTCAAGCAGGCCTACAAGAATCCCTAGCAGCCTGGGAAAGAACCTGAGTCCCTTGGGTACCTGTGTCGTAGTGTTGAATCTCAATTACGCGGTTGAGGTGGAAATATTCATCCGAGTTCCGTAGGTGTCCGTGTCGTAGCTGCAATTCGCGTTGAGCGGTGGAACAAACGTTCGCATTTGGGATTGAACCAGCCGCGCAGCGGCGGCATTTGTGTTAGCCGCGGGCGTGAGCCCGCGGTGAAGGGAAAAAATAATTGAGCCGCGGAGCGGCGGCAC
>PLBD01000005.1 GCA_003135315.1 Acidobacteriaceae bacterium
GGCTCGACCAAGTTATTCAGACAATTCAGCCGCAGATCGAAGGCTTGATTATTCATCCCGTGACAATTTCAGAGTCGGACAACACCGTCTGTTACGTCGTTGAAGTGCCGCAGTCAGACACCGCGCACATGGCGCGCGACCATCGCTACCACAAGCGCCACAACTTCACCACGGCCCAGATGGAGGATTACGAAGTCCGTGACGTGATGAATCGCCGCACGCACCCGAAGATTCGTGGTTTCATTTTTGTGAATCGCAATGCCGACAACTTGCGTCCCCGAGACGAAGGAATTTTAACCGTCCGGCTGGTGAACGTCGGACGAGTGCTGGCAAATCACGTAATGGTCGAGCTGGAACTTCCGCTCGAAATGAGCGGCCCACTAGGTGTAGATGACCCGGTGTGGATGAAGACAACAGAAGAAGGCACATGCCAGACACTCCGGCTGAATTTGGGAACATCCGATGGTCCGCTCTTTCCAGATGCAGATGTGTATTTGCGCCGCACATTCAAAAAAGCTGTCAAGTGGCGCGGACCTAGTGGGGGGTTCCGTTCTACGCAACACGTGAAAGTATGCATCTTTGCTGATGAGATGCCACCCATTCGAGCCATACTGGACATCGCCCCCGTCTTGCTCGGAATGACACCCATCGAAAACGCAGTAGATTCCAGATGAATGCCAATAATCAAAACCTCCGCCGGACGCGTGACGTGCTGCTGCCACGTCTGCTGTCGGGGCAGATGGAACTCAAAACGGAGGCTCGATGACCACTTTCCCCGCCTACGCCGATAACTTCGCAGTTTACCCGAAGGACGGGGAAGCCGCCGCACTGCAAGCGGCTACCTGATATGCACGTCGTCCGCCAAATCCATGACTTCCGCCGGACTCGCGACCTGATGCTGCCGCGTCTGCTTTCGGGGTTGGTGAAACTAACAATGGAGGCGGAATGAGTTCACTTTCCATGTCTGACCGACGTATCCTCGAAAAGCATTTCCAAATGGAGGCTGGCTACGTTCTTAATTTTTCTGACCACACAATCGGGCAGTTTGTATCCGAGGCTATTGACCGCGATATTCACGATGAGAAATACAAAATTGACGGAACTTCTAAGGCTAAGAAGCTCCGCACATTTTGGAAGTTGGAGTCCGACTATTTGGTGGGGAAGCTCATCCTCGAAATGGTAGATTACGAAGCAACTCTGAATCTCACACCGGATGCCGAAGCGAAAGCCCGCGCTGAGAAATGCCGCGACATCGCCACTCGGCTTCTCGCGGGTGGTCCGAGCCTCAGCCCGCTCAAGGAACACGCGAAGGTTCTGAACGCTAATCATCTCGCCGAGCAGATTAGGCGCATGGAGACAGCCGTCGACACAGACCCGAGCCTCGCCATCGGAACGGCCAAGGAACTCATTGAGACTTGCTGCAAGACAATCCTCGCCGAGCGCGGCAAGCCCATATCCGGTACACCGGATGTTTCGACGCTTACCAAAGAAACACTCAAAGAATTGAAGCTCGTTCCCGAGGGCATCCCGGACGCTTCGCGTGGCGCGGACGTAATCAAGCGGCTGCTGAGCAATCTAGGAACAATTGGTAACGGCTTAGCGGAGTTGCGCAGTCTTTATGGGACAGGCCACGGCAAGGATGGAAATTCCAAAGGGCTGAGTGCGCGCCACGCGAAGCTGGCAGTCGGTGCAGCTGCGACACTGGCAGTGTTCCTTTTTGAAACCCACAAGGAGACGAAGTGAATCTGACAACCAACTAAGACATGTCAGACACCGACACAAAATCGTTGTTTGAGCAGCGAATGCCTGCGGCGTTCCAGCAACTGGTCGAAGCGGGCAGGATCGCGGAACAGCATTTGAGAGATGTCTGCGACATGGAATTCACTGTCCAAAACGACCAGTTGTTTGTCCTCGAAGTGCGCCAAGGGAAACGCACACCGATTGCGAACCTTCGGTTTGCACTTCAGTTTCTCGCTGAAGGCAAGATTGGACCGCAAGATGTGCTCCGCCGAGTCGCTCCGACTGATATTGCCGCTTGGCTGATGCCAGTCATCACGAACGCCAGCGCTTTGCGGCTCCTTGGAAGCGGCTTACCAGCCTGTGCAGGGCTTGCAACGGGAACGGTGGCTTTCCAGGTTTCCGAGGTCCTTGAATCAAACGACAAAGGGATTCCAGCAATTTTGTTCAGGAAAGAGACATCTATGGAGGACATTCCTGGGATTATTCGTGCTCAAGGCGTGCTGACCACAAGAGGCGGAGTATCTTCACATGCCGCGCAAGACTCACGAAAATTAAATAAGCCTTGCGTTACCTCATACAGCCCAAAACGTCATCTGGCCGAGAATTACGGGGATATTCGCTCTCTGTTCCGGTCGGGCAGTTGGATTACAATCAATGGTCACACCGGCGAAGTGTTTGAGGGAAGAGCCAAATGCAAAACGCAAATCTGGCATGACTATTCAGAACTCGTAGCTCTGGCGGAGATTGTAGCGCGGGCGGTCGCAACGGGCAACGCCCCTCGCGATGCGGTCGGCCAAGTATGGAGGATGAACGATTTCTTTCTTCACGCAGCTCCGCTTACGCGTGGCTCAATCGGGAAGAAGTCGGTATCCAGATCGTCATTCACCTCGTTTGAGCAGCCAAGTGACGAGTGCTTGGACCGAATCCAACAAAGCCTGACCCCCCTTGCACGCGAAGAACGCAGAAACTATGGCGAGATTCTTCTTTCAGTCATGGATTCGCAATTCCGAATCCTCTCGGCGGCGCTCGGTGTCGGCAATCATCCGCAATACTTTCGTCCGCTGTGGAATCCCAAGCAGAGCGTTCATCGAAAGAACGATGATGAAGGAACGCAACTCGTCGGCATGGAGTTCTTCGGCCTCAATCGTCGTGTTGCGCGCCTTGTTGATGTGGCGACCATCACCATCCTCCTCGAACTTGATGTGCGGGGGGAGGGCAGCGAGTGGTTCTTAGACTTCACAAATCCTGCGGGAGAGAGCCTTGTGGCTGGTTCGGAATCGGTCCGGGCCTATCGCTTGCTTATCAATGATGCGGAGGTCCAGCACGATGATGTTCCCCTGCTTTACGATTCACTGCGCCGCAGAGAATATCGGTGGAGGATTTTCGACCAGAACGGCACGACGCATGGCGAAGTGGTAAATGCGCTCGCGGGGTGGGCGTCCAAGAAGTCCGTGGACGACCGTGCGCTGCCGCTCTGCTACGAACTTGGGTTGATTCGTAACCGCAAGCTGACGCTCGCCGGAGAAAGTCTGTTGGGTAAACTACACCGGAAGAAACAATATGAGTTCACCAAAGCAAATCGCACGCCTAGACGAAGCCACCAGAACGCTTGACCAAGTTATTGAAGCAGTGGTCGAAAGGGGCTACGACGAGAAGACAGAGTCCACCGACGACTACGGCGCATTGCTTGCGAGGAGTTTCGAGCACCGCAAACTTGTAACCTTTCAGCTCTACGACAGTTACTTTCCTCCGAAACGTCACGAGTTTGAGCTTCAGTTGCTCACGTCCTTCGTTGATGCCGTCGCCTCCAACCCTGTTGCGGCTTTTCTAGGTGGCACGGTGGCGGGAGGAGTTGTTGGAAATGCAGCCTATGACGTTCTGAAACACTTGTTGGCTCGCCTCGTCAACAAATCGAAGCCAATAAACCGAACCCACGAAGGCTTTAGGGAAATCGAAAAGAACACCCACCGCTTAATGAAGTTCTTCGAGAAGCGCAGCCAAGCTGGCATGACTGAAATTTGCGAAGCTTTAGATGCAGACGCGCCATCCGTTTCTGAGTTCGTG
>PLBD01000534.1 GCA_003135315.1 Acidobacteriaceae bacterium
ATTCACCAGGGACGTGTGCAGGCCGCGGGCGATCCCACTGCGCTAGTCAAAGAGCTAAACGGCCGGGTGTGGAAGAAGGCCATCGCGCGCGCAGAAGTGCCGGAGTACCAGCAACGGTTCCGCGTCATATCCATGCGACTGTTTGCGGGCAGAACCATGCTGCATGTATTGCAGGATGATCTTCCCGAGCCGGGCTTCGAGCCAATTGTTCCTGACCTCGAGGACCTTTACTTCGCGACGATCCGGGGCTTTACCCAGGGCGCGGCCAACTGACGCCATGCTGATCAGAATTTTGCTCTTCGAGCTTCAACAGCGCCTGCGGCGCATCTCGACGTGGGTGTACTTCCTCGTCTTTTTCGCCTTGGGCTTCCTGTTTACCTTGATGTCGGGCGGCGCCTTCGCGGAAGCCAGCGTTGACTTCGGCACCGGTGGCAAAGTACTGGTCAATTCGCCCTACGCACTGAACTCGGTCATCACGTTCATCAGTTTCTTTGGTCTCGTCATCACCGCGGCCATCGCCGGCCAAGCAACGTACCAGGACATCGACAGCAACTCCACACCCTTTTTCTACAGCGCGCCTATCACCAAGCTCGACTACCTGGGCGGACGCTATCTCGCCGCGTTTGCGGTGCAAGTGCCGATTTTCGCGAGCGTAGGCCTGGGAGCGTGGGTCGGCACCCTCATGCCCTGGATCGATAAGACCCGGCTCGGCCCGCAGATGGCTGCCGCTTACTTTCAACCGTACTTCATCAACGTCCTGCCGAACCTTCTGTTTCTGACGGCGATCTTCTTCGCGCTGGCGGCGCTCTCGCGAAAGATGTTGCCGGTGTATGTGGCCAGCGTGCTGGTGCTGATCGGCTATTTCGTGGTCGGCCAGCTCTCCGGCACCGCTTTGACGGTGAGCGTGCACGCGGCCTTAGCCGATCCGCTGGGCGGCGCGGCCATCGACCGCATCACCCGCTACTGGACGCCTTTCCAGCGCAACACGCAACTCATCCCGTTGCAGGGAATCCTGCTGGCGAATCGTGCCCTGTGGCTGGGCGTGGGAGCCATCCTCCTGGCGTTGACTTATGCGAAATTTGCCTTCGCTTACCCAGCGGAAAAAAGTAAGCGCCGGCAGGCGGTCGAAGAGAAGGAAGCGATTGGGCCTGCGGATACGCTGCCCATAGCACACCCCACCTTCTCCGCAGGTGCGTCCCTGCGGCATGTGCTTTCGCTGACCCGGATCCAAGTCCAGGAAACTACCAAGAACGTTTTCTTTCTGGTGCTGATGTTGGCGGGCTTCCTGTTCTCGATCTTCACGGCCGCGGGACTCAGCAATCCGCAGGCCTCCAGGACGTGGCCCGTTACCTCCCAAATGGTACTGATGGCCAATGCGGGCTTCACCATATTCGCTATTGCAATCATCATCTTCTACTCCGGCGAACTGGTGTGGCGAGAACGCGACGCGCAGCTTAATCAGGTGATGGACGCTCTGCCCTTGCAGCGCTGGGTGCTGTTTTGCTCCAAGCTGTTCGCCCTGATGCTGGTGCAGGTCGTGGTAGTGGTGCTGATCCTTGCCGCAGGAATGGTCGTGCAGATTGCCCAGGGCTATTACCACTTCGAACTCGGCCTGTACTTCCGCGAGCTCTTTCTCAACCGGCTGATCGGGCTCTGGATCCTCTGCGTGCTGGCGATGTTCGTTCAGACCATCGTCAACAACAAATACCTGGGCCATTTTGTGATGGTGTTGTACATCATCGCGACGCTGGCGCTGCCGCCGGCGGGATTTCAGGATTTTCTCTACCGCTTCGGACAGACGCCGCAGGTCACGTATTCCGACATCAATGGCTTCGGCCCGTACCTGCAGCCGCTGATCTGGTTCCGGATCTACTGGACGATAGCCGCGGTGCTGCTGGCGATCCTGACCAATCTGCTCTGGGTACGCGGCACGGAGAGCAACTGGCGCGTGCGGATGAGTCTCGCCGCCGCGAGATTTTCGCGGGCGACGATGGCCGGAGCCACGGTGTGCGTTGCCCTGATGCTCGGCGTTGGCGGCTACATCTTCTACAACACCCACGTCCTCAATCCGTACTGGACCACATCCAGCATCGACGAGGACCGCGCCCGGTATGAGAAGAAATACCGGCAATATTTTTCGCTGCCGCAACCACGCATTACCGATGTGACGACCCAGATCGACATCTATCCGGAGAAGCGTTCGGTCTCCGCGCACGGCACCATCTGGCTGGAGAACAAAACGACCTCCGCCATCGATCGCGTTGCTATAACGATCTGGCCACAAGACCTCGTCCCCTTACCCCGTCCCCACATTCAGATCCGGAAGCTCAGCTTCGCCGGCGGTCAGACCGCGCTGCTCGAGGACCCGTCGCTCGGCTTTTATCTTTACAAGTTGCCCACGCCGTTGCCTCCGCAAGGCCGCATTCAGCTTGATTACTCAGTGCAGTACGACAACCCGGGGTTCGAGAACTCGCAGCCGAACACCGACATTGTGCATAACGGCAGCTTCATCAACGATCGTTACTTCCCTTACATCGGCTATGCGCCTGAGATCGAGTTGACCGACGACGGCACGCGCCACAAGCATGGTCTGGACAAAGTGCGGCGGCTGCCCAAGCCCGATGATGTCGCGGCCCGCCAATACAACAGCGTCAGCTTCGATGCCGACTGGATCAACCTCGACGCCACCGTCAGCACCAGTAAAGATCAGATCGCCATTGCTCCCGGATATTTGCAGAAGGAGTGGGTGGAAAACGGCCGGCGCTACTTCCATTACAAGATGGACGCGCCCATCCTGAACATCTACTCGATCCAATCGGCGCGTTATGCCGTGCGCCGCGACCACTGGAACGGCGTCAACCTGGAGATCTATTACCAGCCGGGACACGAATTCAACCTGGACGACATGATGCAGAGCATGAAGGAGACGCTGGACTACTGCACCGCGAACTTCAGCCCCTTCCAGTTCCATCAACTTCGCATCATCGAATTTCCAGGGTACGGGACGTTTGCCGAGTCGTTCGCCAACACCATTCCGTTCTCGGAGTCGATCGGCTTCATCACCAAGATCAGCAAGAAGCCCGATGCGGTCGACTTGCCCTTCTATGTGACCGCGCATGAGACCGGACACCAGTGGTGGGCGCATCAGGTCATCTCCAGCTATGTTCAGGGTGCTACCTCCATCGACGAAACCATGGCGCAGTACACGGCGCTGATGGTGATGAAGCACCACTTCGGACCAGAGTCGATGAAGAAGTTCCTGCGCTTCGAGCTCGACCAGTATCTCCGCGGACGTTCGCAGGAACACAACGAAGAGAATCCGCTGTATCTCGTCGATCCCAACCAGGGCTACATTCACTACAACAAGGGCGCGATGGTGATGTACGCGCTTCAGGACTACATCGGCGAGGACAAGGTCAACGAGGCGATCCGCGGCTTCCTGAAGGAGTTTGCCTTCAAGGGTCCGCCGTATCCGACCTCGCTCGATCTGGAAGGCTACTTCCGCAAGGTCACGCCGCCGGAGTATCAATATTTGTTCGACGATATGTTTCTGAACATCACGCTCTATGACAATCGCGCCGTTTCCGCCGATTACGTGCAGCGCCCGGATGGCAAGTATGACGTGCATCTCGTGATTGAGGCGAAGAAGTCGCGCGCCGACGGGCGCGGCCAGGAGCACACCATTCCGGTGAACGACCTGATCGACATTGGCGTGCTGGACGCCGGCGGAAAATATCTCTACCTGCAAAGGCACAAGATCGACCAGGAGAAGACCGACGTTACGGTGACGGTCGATAAAGTTCCGGCGCAGGCAGGCATCGATCCAGTGGACAAGTTGATCGACCGCAACCCCGACGACAACGTGATCGCGTTGAAGAAGCGGTAGGCGAATTAGAAAGCATCTCGAGAAGTATCCTGACTTGTATCGGGGCAAGACTTTACAGGCTGCGGAAAACTCGCCTTTGGAGCGCTTTGTATCAGGGCACCGACTTCAGTCGTGCCGATTAGCCGTTTATTCTTGTCATCCCTCGCGGCCTTCAGGCCGCGAGGGGATCTGCGGCTCCGACTTTTCCGCAGCCCGTCCCGAATTGGGATTCGGCGGGGATAACGATGAGTGGTTACTCGCGCTCCGGAAATTGATTGCGGCATCCAGTTCCAAATCGGGAAAACGCTGGCTTTTGCGTTTAGAGACGTTCTGGCGGGCTTCAGCTCTCCGGACAGCCCTGGATACCTCCGGCCACCCTTTCGTCGAGCCTAGGGCCCTCCCAGGCCCTGCAATGGGCATTCTGGTTCGGTGTCTCTGTCGGGATAGAAATATTGAATAAAACCCGCCCAAGGTCAGGGCAGGCTGAATTCTCCTCCGCCCAGGAGCTTTTCAGCAGCCTGCTAGCAGGAGCCGTCTCACTTGCCCATCTGCTGCGCCAGGTACGGGCCGATGCCCATCTCCTTGATGGAGTGCAGTTGCGCTTCCAGGAAATCGGCGTGACGCTCCTCATCGTGAAGCAGGCGCTGGAATAAGTCCTTGCTGCCGGCGTCTCCGGCTTCGCGGCAGATGGCAGCCGCCTCGTTGTACTCGCGGATGGCGTTCGTCTCATCCGTNNATGCGCTCGATCAGCGCCTCGGCGTGCGTCATCTCCTGGATGGCCCGTGCCTTGGTAAGGCCGGCCAGCCGCCCGTAGCCCCAGTTCCCGCAAATCTCTGCCTGCACCATGTACTGCACGATAGCCGTCAGCTCGCCGCTGAGGGCGATGTTCAACTGCTCAATCACTTTTTGATCACCGCGCATGAATTTCTCCTCGCTTCTACCATCGCCTGATTGAGCAGGAAAACTCTGCGAGGTTGATCACAGATGCGGGTGACGCAGGCCTTCCACAAAATCAGCCGTTATTCGATAGATCGCTGGAATCCGGGAATGCGGCGCTCTCATCCATCAAGGCTACTGCTGGCGCAATCCGCTAAAGGAGAAGAAAGCATGGCAATGGCAAAGACATTCAAGATCGGCGGCGACCTGGAAGTGAGCCGCCTGGGATTTGGGACGATGCGGCTGACCGGCGAGGGCATCTGGGGCGAACCGAAAGACCGCGACGAGGCAAAACGGGTCCTGAAGCGCGCCGTGGAACTGGGCGTGAACTTCATCGACAC
>PLBD01000273.1 GCA_003135315.1 Acidobacteriaceae bacterium
CGCAGGCCAGATTGCAGCGGAAGAGCGGCTCCAGCATCAGGACGAGAGGGTAGCGCTTGCGGCCCTGGAGGCGCTGCTTGAGGACGTAGGACGCGACCGTCCACATTTGGGAAACGGGAACTGCCATTCTCGCGGTTCGCCTTTCTGTTGCAGTGATTGAGATTATGGCATAAACTGGGCTAGAAAGCGAACACGAGCTCGTGTTCTTGTTCCACGTGGAACATTTTTGGCGGAGAGGCAAGACCGCCCGGGATGGACGCTTGATCCTTCAGAAAAAACGCCCCACCGCTCGACGCGAAGCTGAAGCCTTTCCTCTTGGCAGACGGCTGCCCATCCAGATGCGCGGCCTCCAGACCTGTCTGCGGATCCTCGATGCGGCCAGTTCGCTGCTGCCCCAAATGCCGCTGGACGACGTGACTTCCAGACGCATCGCCGCGGAGGCCGGCCTCTCCATCGGTGCGCTCTATCGCTTCTTCCCCGACAAACAGGCCATCGTCGACGCCGTCGCGGTGCGCCACATCGGGCGATTCCGCACTGCGGTGGAAGCCACCGTCATTGAGCCGCTGCTGCGCGAGCTCGAGAGCCTCGAGACCTTCGATCCCGCCATCGTGCTCGACCGCATCGTCGACGCCTACGTCGCCTATCTCGACGCCCATCCCGACTTCCGCACCATCTCCTTCGGCCGCCACATCAGCGCCGCCACCAAAGCTCGCGAAGCCTCACCCACCACCGGCCTTCCCGCCATCCTCACCAGCTTCATCGTCGAGCGCCTCGGGCTTGACTTCACTCCCGACCTCGAGCGCATGTTGCGCGTAGTCAGCGAAGCTGGCGAGCGCCTCATCGCCTTCGCCTACGAGCAGCCCACCCGCGAAGAGCGCGACCGCATCCTCGCCGAGATGAAGAAGATGCTCGCTGGATATCTGTTCGGCAGCAACGAGAGATAAGCTCACCCGCAGCGGAGTGCCGGGTAGTGTGGATTGAGGAAAGCCCAAAGTCCGAAATGTGCTTTTCCGCAGATGTCAAACCATAGGGCGAGAGGATAATTTCGTCATCTTTCGGTAACTCAAGAGTCGCGTTTGGGTGTTAAAGTCATCCAAGCATCTGAGTGCGTAATGCCCCAAGAACCTCAGCCTTATTTTCGAGCAGCCGCGACGCTTTCAACACTCCTGTTGTTGATGGCTTGTGGTCTCCACGCGCAACAGGGTCCAATGCCCAGTTCCTCACCGAGGCCCTTGCCGGATTCGCCCAGCGCTCTTCAGCAACAACAGTCTTCGCCGGGGCCCGACCCCAAACTGGGCGACTCCTCCGTGCCCGAGCAGAGTTCCGCCAGCACTCCTGTCGCCTTGGAACAGCCCAAGCGCATTCTCTACGTTATTCCGAACTATCGTGCGGTCAGTGCGGATGCGCAAGTGCCGCCACTCGATGCGACGGGCAAATTGAAGCTGTTCGCGGAGGACAGCTTCGATTACTCCACCTTCCTGTACGTAGGCGCTCTCAGCGGAATCAGTATGGCGCAGAAGAGCGTTCCCCAGTTCAGCGATGGGGCCGATTCGTTCGCGAAGTACTACTACCATATTTTCGCCGACCAGGCCGTGGGAAATTTCTTCACCGAGTTCGCTCTCGCGTCGGCTTTCAAGCAGGATCCGCGGTACTTCACTCTGGGCCGCGGCGGTTTCCTCAAGCGCACCGGATACGCACTCAGCCGGCTGGCCGTCACGCGAACGGATAGCGGCGGTTCAGCCGTCAACTTCTCGGAGATTGTGGGCAACGGCGCCGCTGCGGGAATCTCAGGCCTCTATTATCCTGCGCAGTATCGCACCTGGACCAAGACCGGCCAAAGATGGGAAGAGCAACTCGCACTGGACGGAGTCTTCAACGTCGTGAAAGAGTTCTGGCCGGACATCAGGCACTCCGTCCTTCATCAGAAGTGACAGGCGATCACATCTCAATCTTCAGTCTTGTATCTCCGCCGCGAGGTCAAGGCTGCGGCGGCGGATCTTGCGCTGAGTGCTTCTTTCCCCAATCAAATCGTCGGCCGATGATCGCCTTCACCAGCATGTGATCCGTGTTTTTGGTTACGCCGACACCCACTCCGAAGTTGATCTCCCACTTGGGCGAGACGTCGAGATCGAAAGCCGGCACGAATTGCTGCGACTGCTGTGGGAACGGATCGAAACTGCCAACCGTTCCCAAACCGCTGTAGTATTCCAGCCCAAAGGCCACCGCCTTGGTAAAGTTCCACGAGATTTTTGCATCCGGCGCGAACTCCCATCCCAATCGTGACTCCGGCCCGGTGTATGCCCTCTCGAACGCAGGATTGACTGACCAATACAGCCGGCCCTTCTGCTTATCAATGATGGGGCGCAGCTCAAGGCTCCAAACGGAAGTGGAGAAGATGGGGCGCGCATATCCAAACTCGACCGACATACTGGCGCCCACGGGCCAATGCCAGCTGTCAGGCGCGCGGACGCGGGGTCGGATGTGATCGCCCACCCATCTCCAGCCCTGCCCGCTGGGCACGGCAGTGAAAATGTAGAAGCCAGTCTCGAACCAGGGCGTCCAGCCCTGCGTGATCTCGACTGTCTCGTGTAGTTCGTGCTCGGTGGGAATCACTCCCTCCTGCGTGATCTTCGATCCCTGGAAAACGAAGTTGCTGTGGAGCTCAACCATGGTAGTGCGGGGAGGGACGGTTTCCGAGCCGTAAACCTGGATCTCGTAGTTGTCCTGCGCATGGCAAGCGATGGGACTGATGCCCCAGACGAGTGAGCCAAAAATCGCCACCAGCCAGAGGCACTCCGTTTTCTTCGGCGTCGGCGCTAGGAACAAAGGGTACCATCGGCTGTTCACTTCTTGTTGAGGGCCTTGATCTGCTGGACGAGCGTGTCGATTTCTTCCGATGTTAGTTTACCGCCGTACTTGGGCATGCGGCCTCTGCCGTTGAGAATGAATCCGCGCAGATCGTCGGTCGAGGTGGCTGCGACCTTCTCGGAGACAAGCGACGGCCCTCCGAAGCTGCGACCCTCGGCGGTCTTACCGTGACACTTCGCGCATTGGTCCCGGAAAACGGGATTCGCAGTGAGGGTTCCATTCGCTGGCGTTTCCTGGGCGGAGACCGCGGTCAGCGCGAAGAACAAAAAACATACGGCCGGGGTAATGATTGGCAAAGCAAATCGTCTGTTATCGTTCACTATCGATCTCCGAAATATTTTTTCGTGTAGGGACTACTGAATTGCTATATGCCCCAGGATCGCGTGCGGGGTTCGAAATGCGTCCGCTATGCGTGCGACTGGCGTCACGTACAGCCTGCCTTCTTCTGCTGCTTCGGCCTGGGTATTACAAGAAATACCGCATTGGCACCCAGATTAGTGGCCGCGTGCCTCAGGTCTCGCGACTTTCGAGACCCGGGCCCCCGTTACTTTTGGTAGATGCAGCGAAAGATGTGCCAGTGCTTCGGGCTATTATCGGCGTCAACTCCATCGTAGACGCGCTCCGTAAATTCCAGGGGCCGCAGCTCCGTGAAGAAGCCCTCGACCTCGTCGCGGGTCAGGAAGGTCATATAGGGTTTGCACTCCGCCCACGAGTCGTCAACGCTAAACAGCGTGCAGCACAGAATGCCATTCCTGGCGAGACCGCCGATGATTGCCGCCAACACCTCCGTTAAGTCAGAGCGCAGAAGGAACGGGAGAGTATTGATCGCCACAATCAGTGAGTACCGCTCAGGCTCGATCGCGAAATTCCGGATGTCGTCATGGATAGCATTGAGCCGTCGATCGTTCAGTCTCGCTGCCAGCGAGAGCATGAGGGGGTCTCGATCCACGGCGTCAACCGCGAATCCCGCCTGCAGGAGTAAGCGCGTGTCGTTCAGCGGGCCCGCGCCCAGGTCCAGTGCGTGGCCGCTCGGCTGATCCACAAATTCCAGGGCACGAACAACCAGCGTGTTGGGCTGGCGGCCGCGGCGCAGCAATGCGTAAGACTTTCGCCGCCAAGGGCCTGGCTCAACCGTCTCAACACGGTCCTCGTCCCTGGCATCAGTGCTCATCCGCCGATTCGAAGCATCCTGTACTCCACCAGCGTCGCTACCAGTTCCACCTTCTCTTCGTCGGTCAGACTTGCCGGCAGCTCGCGGACATAGAAGACTGGCGTTCTGGACACATAGTCCAGCGCTTCGTGTGCCAATTCGTTGATCCTGAGCAGAACGTCACCAGCCGCATTGACCAGCTCGACGTCTTCGCCCTCGTGACGAAGCGTAAGCCGTCCCACATGGTCATTGAAGATGCGCCGATGCAGAGTGACCGACGTCTCATCCCGCCACAATTCCGGCGGCGGCGATCCGAAGCATTGTTCGTAGCGCTTCCCGAACTCCTCGAAAGAGATAGGCTGGCGGACTGTCACGGTTTCGGTTTTCGGAGCATTACTGGGACTGTGATGAATGTATCTGCCAAAGAAACGCTTGCAGAACCCCATATACTCCCAGGTAAACAGAACGAAGTTATGCCAGGCTTCATCGATGTGTAGTGAGTACATGTCCCAGACGACCGTATGGTCCGTCTGGGTCAGCACCATGAACCGTTTGACCTCGGTGAAAAGCGCCTCGGCCTCTTCGCTGGTATCGGCAATCTTCTCTTTCAACAGCTTTTCAATCAGGAACGGGGCTTGATAGGCCAAAGCGTCCTGAGCCGTTGGCGCCGCCTCGAGCGGCGCCTCGGTCGATACGGGAAGCGTCATTGCGGTACCTGCCATGTTGTTTGGCTATTCGGCGTTGCACTTATATTGGCATATCGACATGCACACGCTGCAACGGCTATGGCAGTCTTCGTTGCAAGGCGTAAAGCAGTCGTCCTCCGTCGCTCCACGAAACGGCCGCACCTGCATGCGGAGGCGTCCCTTGTTCACTTCTACAAGCCGCTTAGCCGGCGTCACGTGGGCAACTGCGGCCCGGTCGTAACGGAAGCCGATATCGGAATTTCTTTTGACCCAGATGACTTTCGCACCGAAGGGCAGTAGCGTTTCCGGGACATCCTGCACGTGAATGACGTCCTCCCGCGCTATGTCCAGGCTCACGGAAAGATCGTTGAGGCTGGGATAAAACGTAATCCGCGCTTCCGTCGTCGGCGGTCCGATATAGCCCCAATAAATGAGGGAATTGGCCGCCCCACCCTCGATCAACTGTTTCACCAATGGATTTTCCGCAAGTCGCTCGGACACATTTCCCTCTTTTTTCATTAACAAGGCTCCATCCCGCGTGAGATACCTGAGTTTAAGGTGGGGAGGATGGTGACATGGATTGGGAAGAAAGGCAACGCCACTTCCGTGGTCGGTCGCGTCCGAAAAAATGCTTTCCGGCCCCGCAACTACTCCTGGTGTTTAGTGCGCCTGCTGCCCCGGGTCTCGCGACTTTCGAGATCTGGGCCCAGCACCCAACCCTCTCACTTCGCGCCCAGCAGCGCATTCACCTTCGCCATCACTTCAAAGGCATCGGCCACATAGAGCACGTCGGCTTTGCCGCGCGCCCATCCGCAGTTGGGGTCGAGATTGATGGCGCGCCGTTCGCCGATGAAGCGCCAGCCGACGGTGTGCGGCTCCTCGCCATGGCAGCACGCGGCCAGGCCCTTGGGATGGCGCGGCGATGAGCCGGTCTGCCCCACCTGGTTGAGGTGGGTCATGAAGTGCAGCGTCGATTGATTTTCGCCGCTGATATCGACCAGCGATTTGCTTCCGCCCAGCGACGCCTTCGAGTTCCTGAGAAAATCCACGATGATGGTTTCGGCTTCGGGAACGTGCGTCTGGCCGTCTTTCTGTTTCTTCGTCCAGCCCGCGCCGGCGACGAACAGCAGGTCTGCATCAGGACGAATCGTCTGCTGGTCCGCCGGCGGCGTGACGAAGCCCTTGACGCTGGTGCGCCGCAGGCTATCGCCGATTGGAACCGCAATCATCTGCGGCGTGATGGAAGCAGGTTCGCCCTTCCACGCGGGGCGCGAGCCGGGATCGAGCAGCAGAATCCACGGGCGCTGGGTGCGAGTGAGCGAGCCTTCGATGCGCTGGCGATAGAACCAGCGCGT
>PLBD01000481.1 GCA_003135315.1 Acidobacteriaceae bacterium
CCGGTCGAGAGAGAACTGCTCATAGGCTTCAGGATTGGTCTTGTAATACTCGGCGATCTCCGTGGCGGGAATTTTGTCCGCCTGTTCCTGCACGCTGCGCTCTAGTTCCCTGGTCAGAATCTGCATATTGAGGAACTTGATCGTCTCCGCGAATCGTGGGCTCTTGTCCAGGCCTTTCTCTTTTGCCACTTCCGACATCGCCATGAACCGAGGCAGCACGGTGGCCAATTGACGCTTTTGCTGCGCATTCAGCGGATTCGGGCCTTGTTGCAAGGCGCTGGCTAGCTTCTCGAACTTTGCCCGCGTGATGACCGTCTTGCAGTCCGCCGGCTTCTTGGCCGGGGTAGCGGCGGTCTTGCCAGCGCCGGCCTTGGACGCAGCGCTCGTCTTCGGTGTCGCTGGACACACACCAGTGATTGTGATCACCGCCGCACTCTCCGCCACTTCCACAGCCGGCGCCTCTGGCGCCTTAGTGGCAGCGGCTGGGGCCTGAGTCGAGCCCGGCTGCGCCGGCGTCATCCCCGGTTGCGCCTGTCCCCAGGCCAGCGTACCCAACAACACACACACCAACCAACTCTTACGCATACAAGATTCCTCCAGGATTGGTACATCAGGAAGTTGGACAACCCGAACTTAGCATCCTAGCATAGAGGCCCGTTCCCGCAGAACCCGGATGCGACTCCTTACCTTGAATCCGACGGTCAAACTCCGGAGTGAAATCGTCCCCAGCCAAGGAACGCTCATTCAGCCCCGCGCGGATTCCCTTGGCGCAATTCCGCGTCAGCGGCGATAATTCCATCATGTCCGGGACTCCGGCCCTTTATTCGCCCAACGCCATGCGCGCCGAAAAGCGCGCCGTGGCTGGAAACTCGGTGATTGCCGCCCTCGTCATCACGGGCGGAAAAATCGTTGTCGGCGTCACCACCGGCAGCCTGGGGATTCTCTCCGAAGCCGCGCACTCTGCGCTTGATCTGATTGCAGCTCTGCTTACTTATCTTTCTGTCGGTGTCTCTGACAAGCCTGCCGACGCCGACCACCAATATGGCCACGGCAAGGTCGAAAATTTCTCTGCCTTCGTGGAGACGGGCCTGCTTCTGGTGACCTGCGCCTGGGTCGTCTACGAAGCCGTCGTGCGCTTGTTTTTTCGCCGGGTCGAAGTTGAACCCTCCATCTGGGCGTTCGTCGTAATGCTGGTTTCCATGGTTGTGGACTGGTGGCGCTCCCGCGCCCTCGGGCGCATCGCCACAAAGTACGACAGCCAGGCCCTCGAAGCCGACGCACTGCACTTTTCCACTGACATCTGGTCCGCAGGCGTGGTCGTGCTTGGTCTTGCGCTTATCTTAGCGGGACGTGTCTATCATCTGGATTGGCTCCGCTTTGCCGATCCCATCGCCGCCCTGATGGTCGCTGGGGTCATCGTTTCTGTCAGTTGGCGGCTGGCACGACGCACCGTGGATGCCTTGCTCGACGCCGCACCCGCGGGGGTCCGCGCTCAGATTACCGATGCCGTCTCCCACGTGGACGGTGTGCTCGAAGTCGGCCGCGTTCGCATCCGCCGTGCCGGGAACCGTTATTTCGCCGATCTCGCCGTTGGCCTGGCCCGCACCGCCACTTTTCAGCGCTCTGAGCAATTAGTCGCGGCAGTAACCGACGCAGTCCACGGTATCCTTCCCGATGCCGATGTTCTTGTCCAACCCCTGCCGCGCGCCCAGCGCTCGGAAAACATCTTCGACCGCATTCGCGCCGTCGCCACCCGACATAACCTCAACGTCCACGACATCAGCGTCCAGGATCTCGCCGGCCAACTTCACGTCGAGCAGCACGTTGAACTCGACGAGAAAATGACCCTGCGCGTCGCCCACGGCTTTGTCTCTTCCCTTGAAGCCGAGATCCTGCGCGAAGCCCCGGAAATCGACGCCGTGTTAACCCACATTGAGAGCGAGCCGGCCACNNGTCATCACCGCGCTCGAAGACCGTTTCAAGCTCGAGTGCCCTGAAGTCCAGCGCGTCACCATCCACCCCGAACCGGTCACCGACAATTTGCGCTGAAGCCCTGTTTCCCTGTTCTTGATGCGACAATAACAGCGAGGATAAAGCCGCGGGAATGAATAGCCGTTCCATCGTCAACTTCTTCCGGATAGCGTCTCTGCTTCTTCTGCTGGTCGCCGTCACCCTGCTCGCGGCCATCACCACCATGCACTNNCGCTACTACTCGGCAGATGTCGCCGCTGGGCATATCCTCTCTCAGTCCCCCACGCCTGGCTCCGTGGTCCGCCGCGAGTGGACGGTGCGCGTCTCTGAGAGCCTCGGCCCGCAACAGGTTGATGTGCCTGATACGGTCGGCCTCGATCAGCGCGTTGCGGAGCTGGACCTGCGCCGCGCCGGACTTGAAGTGGGCACCACCGCCAAACTCCCCCGTCCCGGCGTCGCCGAAGGCACAGTCCTCGCGCAGGATCCGCCCGCCCACGCGCAGGACATCGCCCAGCCCACCGTCAATCTGCTCGTCGCCGCTCCTGACAGCGAAGCGCCCGACGGCTACGTCATGCCTGACCTCGTCGGCCTGCCCATCATCACTGCGCAAAGTGAACTCATCAAGGTCGGTATCAAGGCTACCCCCATCTACGTCAATGTGTCCGTCGGGCGCTTCGCTGTCAGGAGCGGCGACGAGCAGATTGACGGTGGGCTGGGCGATGTCCTGCGCGTGGGCGGGCGGATCCTGCGCGAGGAC
>PLBD01000154.1:0-6637 GCA_003135315.1 Acidobacteriaceae bacterium
GCGTCCGCCCGGGCTTCCTGCACGAAGCGCAGCGTGGCGCTGAGCACCACCATGCAGGCCATCACGGTTCCGGCGCGCGCGTCACCCGTGGCAAAGGAGATCGACGAGAGGGCCGCCAGCAAAATCACCAGTGGGTTGCGGATGATTTTCAGCAGGCGGACGATCCATCCTTGCCCGCGCTCTTGCGCCACCTCATTCGGGCCCGTCGTGCGCGCCCGTTCTTCTGCCTCACCTTGCGTTAGGCCACTCGGAGACGTTCGCAAGTCTCGGAGCAGTTCTTCGCTGTCCTTTCGGGCGGCGTCGATGACAGCAGACGAAACGTGAATATTCTGTGGCTTTTTCTTGTTTGGAAGTGCCAGCTCGTTCGCGTGGGCCGGCGGCGCCACGAGCTTAGCGCCAGTCGTTCCAGCGTCGTCGACCAAAGCCTCTGCCTTACCATCCGCTTCGGGTGTTGTCATCGTCTCTTTGATCCCCTTATGGATGGCGCTTACACTTCTGCGCTAACGGGCGAAGCACGGGCAGCGATATCTGCCGCTTGAGGCGAGTTAAAAAGTTCAGCCAGCCGGAGCTTACGCAAAGTGGAGCGGCCCTTCTGGTGATGACCTTCCATCCGGCGGAGAATGTCGTCGAGAGCGGGCTCCTCATTACACTAATGAACGGTTTTGCCCGTATGGGCGTGTCGGCGAGCAATCTTCACTACTGCGCACTAAGCGGAAATCCTATGCCCGACCGGTTACAGTCACGTGAATTGCCGGGGACCGAAGGAAGTTTGCGAAAGCCAAACGCCCCCGATAATCTGGCGTCCCCAACAAGCCGGGAGGAACATGCTTCGGCGCCAATGGTGCTGCTGGCATCTGCGGCAGCTACAGCCCGCGTCCGACATTGGTGCTCGCAAGAAGCCCGTCGATAAGCATAGGCCCGAGGTCACGTACAGGTCAGTGGTGACGTCCGCGAGAGCGGCAATCCCGTTCAGGAGTTTGCTCGTTTCGTAACCTTGGGCCGCAGATCCCAGTAGAAGTGTCGCCGTGCCGGCAGACCGTGGAATCAACGGGAGTGTTCTGGATTGCCGCTTTATCGGATCCTGGAGCCTCGAGGTTTTGAAGTGTTTCTGGTCAACCCGTCTGATTTGCAGGGACTGACGATTCTGTTTTGCAAGCTTGATCAGATCGGGATCTTCGCGAACTTTTAACAGAACCTTCCCTGTACCTTCATCTTGCAGCCATATTCTTGGCCTTTTATATAGATGACAAATCCGTAATTCAGTGCGGATCCACATGGGCAGGTACAGTCTCCCCTTCTGCATTGACTGTCGCGTTTTCCACGCGTCAGGTCAGTGTTCTGTTTCGTGTTGATCGCGCCGGATTGACTTGCGTAAGCAGTTAAAGTGCGACTCAGCTTCCGAGCATCGCCCAAGGAGTCGGAGGCCTGTCATTGAAACGAATTCCAGCCGCCGACTCACGGCCAAAAGCGTGCCTATGAGAACTCTAGTTATTGAAGACGAAGTGAAAACCGCAAAGTTCCTCAAGAAGGGGCTTAGCGAATCGGGCTTAAGCGTCGAACTGTCAGGAGACGGGTTCGACGGGCTGCACCTGGCGCTGGAAGTGGAATTCGATCTGGTGATCCTTGACGTGATGATTCCCAGCCTGGACGGCTGGGAGGTTCTCACGCGCTTGCGCCAAGCAGGCCGGCAGACGCCGGTGCTATTTCTCACGGCGCGCGACGCCGTCCACGAGCGGGTACGAGGATTGGAGCTTGGCGCCGACGACTATCTGGTGAAACCGTTTGCCTTCTCCGAGCTGTTGGCGCGGGTGCGGTCACTGCTGCGCCGCGGGCCGCACCGGCCCCAAGAAACCATCCGTATGGCCGACCTGGAAATCGATATTCTGCGCCAGCGTGTCACACGCTGCGGACAACGGCTGGAACTAACCTTCAAGGAATTTCTGTTGCTGTCGCTGCTGGCGCAACATGCCGGCGAGGTCCTGTCGCGAACGCTGATCGCCGAAGCCGTATGGGACATGAACTTCGACAGCGACACCAATGTGGTTGACGTCAACGTGCGAAGGCTGCGCAGTAAGGTGGACGATCCCTTCCCGCAAAAGCTGATCCGCACCGTTCGGGGCGCAGGGTATGTCATGGAAGCCGAATGATAGCTTCGCGCCCGTCGCGCGGCTACGGAGGACGTTAGCCTTCCGATTGACCGCCGCGTACGCCATCGCGGGCCTCGTTCTGATATTTCTCGCGACCGCCAGTCTTTATCTTTTGACAGTCACCGAAATGGAGAGAAGCACGAGATTGTTTATCGCCGATAAACTCAACGTGCTCCGTACCATGCTGCGTGAGCGGCCGAACGACCGGGAAGCTCTGCAAGAGGAAATCGAGCTGGAATCTGCCGCGCGTCAATACGAACAGTTTTACATTTGCCTGCTGGACGAACGAAACCAGCCGCTACTGATGACGCCCGGGATGTCGGAGCGGCTGGATCTGGAGCAACTCACCAAGCAAACGGGAATCCATCTTGGCCGTACCATTCGCATGACAGGAAGCCACGGCCGGGCCTTTCGCGTTACCAGCGCAACAGCACCCGTCGGCTCCCCTCCTACTCAAACTGACACGATTCAGGTTGCGGTCGACGTCTCGCAGCAGGAGCAGTTCCTGCAGCGCTACCGGCTTTGGTTCGTTAGCATCCTGCTGGGCACGTTCGTCGCCTTGCCGCTCATCGGGTATCAAATCGCACGACGGGGTATTCGGCCGGTAGAAGACATGGCAGCCACCGCTCGCCGCATCAGTTCGACGAACCTGCGTGAGCGGATACTCCCCGACGGCTATCCATTCGAACTGGCATCCCTGGCTGGCACCTTCAATCAAATGCTGGACCGCCTGGAGGATTCGTTCGATCGGATCTCCCGATTCTCCGCCGACATCGCGCACGACCTGCGCACGCCGGTCAACAATATCCGTGGCGAAGCTGAAGTTGGGTTGGCGCGAGCGCGAACGATCACTGAATACCGCGAAGTGCTTGAGTCCTGCCTGGAAGAAGCCGTGCGCCTTTCAGACCTCATCGGCAACCTTTTGTTTCTAGCCCGCGCAGAGAGCCCGTTAGCGCACTTGCGCCGCGAATCAGTCAATATCGTCGAGTTGCTCGATGGCATGCGTGAGTATTACGAAGCCTCGGCAGCGGAGGCTGGTGTCTCACTCACGACCAGTGCGAACCGGGCGCCGGTAATCGCCCACCTGGACCGCACACTGGTGCAGCGCGCAGTGAGCAATCTGGTCTCAAACGCCGTAGCGCACACGCCACCGGGGGGATCGGTTGTGTTGGCTGCCAGCTCGGAAGATTCGGCTGTTCACATCGAAGTAAGCGATACGGGTGCTGGCATTCCATCGGAGGCGCTTCCCAAAGTGTTTGATCGGTTTTTTCGGCTTGACTCCTCACGATCCCAGGCTTCGGGCGGTACTGGCTTGGGTCTGGCGATCGTGCAGAGCATCATGCTGCTGCACGGCGGGAAAGTTGAAATCGCCAGCCAACTTGGACAGGGCACGAGAGTCACACTCCATGTGCCAATAGCCGAGCAAGGCCGCGCGGCGCCAGTGCCCAACCACCACATGACAAGAACGTAATCTTTGCGTCATCTGGCTGTGCGGCATTCCTAACTACGCTTGCCTCGTTGTCCAGCATTACCTTTGCCACCGATCAACTGAAAACCTTACGCAGTGCAAACCTGAGCCAGTTCCTTTGTGGAGAAAACATTTATGCAGATGAATTCGTTTCGCAACAGTTCTCGGATTCTCGGGGGCTTAATCGCTGGCCTGCTGTGGATGGGGCTGAGCATTTCGGCGCTCGCGCAAAACGTGGGAATACCCCAATACTACCCGAGCTACAGTCCCGGCCCGCTGGGATCCGGCACGTGGGTCGTCGGTAGCGGCCAGATCATCACCCCCGCCGGAACCCAAGTCACCCTCAACGCCAATGAAAGCAGCGGCACCGGGGTCCGCGCCAAAGCCATCGCACTCAACCCCGTCCCACTCTCCAACGGCCATCGCACCGCCGCCGTCCTTACCATGGGTGCGACGAAGTCGTTCGGTCCCGTCCAGGTCTTCGACGTAACTACCGGCACTATCCTCCAGAACTACGAACCTTTCAGCGATAAGAAAGGCAGCTCCGCCGGCATTGCCTATACGTCAAATGGCAACTACCTGCTGTTCAGCCAGGACAGCAGCTACATTGCCATGGCCAACGTGAGTGCGGCGGGCATGCTCTCAGACTACGCCCACATCTCAGTGCCGATGGACATCAATGCTCAGGGCTATCTGACCAACGTCACCTGCTTCCCGAACAGCCCTGGGGGAACCACGGGCAGCGTCTTCATCCCCTGCGGCCAGACCGTCACACTTCAGTCTGACGGGGTAACGAGTTCCTACCCCCTCGGGATTGCGATCTCCGCGGATAACCACACCGCCTATGCCGTGCTGGACAACAACGATACGCTGACCAAGATCGACCTGACCCAGAACCCCCCGGTGCAGGTTGGGGAAGTTCGTGTCGGTAACGTCCCGAACAGCGTCGTGCTCTCGAGCGATGGCAGCACCGCCTACGTCTCCAACGAGGCCGGTCGGATTGCTGTCCTGAGCGACTTCCAGGAATACTCCAACGGCAACCCGGTTGTTGCCAGCTATCCGGAAGGCTCCATCGCCACGTCCACTATTTCCGTGGTGAACCTGGGCTCGTTCTCGCTCACGAACACCATCTTCTTGAGCGGTCTGCACCCGACCGGTATGGCTCTCTGGGGCCAGTACCTGTTAGTCGCCGATGCCTATAGCGACCTGCTCTCCGTGGTCGACACAACTACTAACCAAGAAGTGCGGACGATTAGCCTTGGACTGCCGATCGGACTGGGCGGCTCGTCGGCCCCCGGCGGGAGCCCGAACTCACTCGCCATCGACAGCGTGAACAACCTCGCCTACGTCGCGCTTTACAACGCCAATGCGGTTGCCGTGGTTGACCTTAACGCCAGCAGTGTCAAGGGGTTAATTCCAGTCGGCTATGCGCCGAGCTCGGTTGTGCTGGACTCGACGGATAACGTGCTGCTGGTTGCCAACGACAAGGGCATCGGCACCACGAACACTGATCTGAGCTCGAACTGCGCAACCTACTATGGCGTTTGCGGCTTCAACTCGCACCAGGACCAAGGCACCGTCAGCATCGTTCCCATCCCGGGCAGCTCAATGCTGGCGCAGGATACCCAGCAGGTTTACCAGAACAACCACTGGAATCTGCTGCTAAATATCCAGTCGGCCTCGGGGGGCAACCCGCATAACCCGCCGCATGCAATCCCGCAGAGGATCGGTGATCCGTCGCCAATCAAGCACGTGTTCGTGATCATTCGTGAAAACCGCACCTACGATCAGATCCTGGGCGACGTAGCCGCCGGCAATGGCGACCCGACCCTGGCGGTCTTCGGCGGCATCTACACCCCTAACGCGCACACTCTGGTCCAGCGCTTCCCGCTTCTGGACAACTTCTATGACCCGAGCCGCCAGTCCGCCGACGGCCACAACTGGATCGTTCAGGCCATGGCACCCTACTCCGACGACATCCAGTCGCCCGACTGGTTGCGTGATTATCCCTCCAACGGCGGCGAAGCGCTTGCCTACCAGACCAAGGGCAACCTGTACAACGTGGCAACCAGGGCCGGCATCAGCATGAAGAACTACGGCGAGTACGTCGAGTACAACCTGTTTAGCCCCCCGGGTGGTGGGAACCAGGAGCCGAGCTGGTGTCAGTTCTATGACGACACACAGTCATACGAAAATGGTCAGGAACAGCAACTGTATTACTACAACACAGTCTCCTCGTACTCCCCGCTCCCGGACGTAATTGGTCACACGGTTCAGAACTATCCGCAGTTCGATCTGGGCATCCCCGACCAGTTCCGCTTCGATATCTGGGTTCAGGACTTCAATAACGACGTGAATAACGGGATGGTGCCGCAGTTGAGCTTCATCTGGATCAGTTCCGACCATACTGGCGGACCACCGAACGCCATGGCGATGCAAGCCGATAACGACCTGGCGCTCGGCCGCTACGTTGACGCCATCAGCCACAGCTCGGTGTGGTCTTCGTCGGCGATCTTCGTCGAAGAAGATGACGCACAGAACGGCGTTGACCACGTCGACGGCCACCGCAGCCCGGGCTACATCATCAGCCCCTACGTCCTTCAGAACGGTCCTGCCATCAGCACCTACTTCACGCAGGTCAACATGACGCGCACGATCGAGCAGATTCTCGGTCTGACGCCCATGAACCAGTTCGATCTCACCGCTACGCCGATGAGAACGATCTTCACCGACACGCCGCCCCAGGATAACTTCCAGCCTTGGACGCACGTGCCAGCCGAATATCCGCTGACTTCAGGCACGAACTGTACCTCCCGAGCATCCCTCAAAAAACCTGAAACCAAGGACAGCCCTAAGGTCGCGGCTCTGAGGAAGGCGTGGCTCCAGAAGAAGACGCAGCTCTTCGCTGGCAACTACTCCAAGCCCGACGTTGAAGACCCGGACACCGTCCGCCATTACAACTGGTATGAGGCCACCGGCTTTACGCGGCCCTATCCCGGGGAGAAAACCGTTCGGCCCCCGA
>PLBD01000154.1:6690-12916 GCA_003135315.1 Acidobacteriaceae bacterium
TTGTCCGGAAATGGGTTTGATCGGCGTAGGGGCAGCGGTCACTCGCCGCTTCGAATGTTTCGCGAGCACGATAGCGTACCCAACCGGAACAATGTGACAGAAACGGGATCGTTCTGAACCAGCTGTTCCAGAACAAGAGCCTCCACGTAACGTATATTACGGTCGGCACGACTTGACCCGAGCTACTTGTTGTCCCACGTCATCGAAGCTGGGGCCCACGGGTGCATCGACAAAAGCCGCCTTGATTCGGATTTGGCTGTGACAATCGAGAACATCGAAGAAACATGTGCCTGACCCGGCGCTTATGCATTCACATCGCGCAAAACGTCCAGTATCTCCGACTCTGTGAGAACGCAGCTGGACCGTTTCGCCAGTTCCAGTATGGCCTTCACGGCTGCTGGGGTGCCCGGAAGACCTCGATGGCTGAGATAGCAGACAACATTGGAAGCGCCCGACATGGGTCCCACTTCGATTTCCTGCGTTCGGCCGATCCATGAAGCCGGCACACCCGAATAAACCCGGTCGGCCAGCCACGCGTCACCTTTCTTCTGGGCCTTAATGACGGCGGACGCATGAACACCAGTGGCCGTGCGGAAGGCGTCGCGTCCGACGATGGGCATATTAATTGGCATGGGAACACCGGTCGCCGTCGAGACCATTTGCACGTAATCCGGCAGGTGCGAAAGATCGTCGTTGCGCACCCCCAGCAGCTTGAGGTTGACCAGAAGCTGCTCCATTGGGGTATTGCCCACGCGCTCGCCGATGCCAAGGGCGGTCCCGTGAACCCGGCTGGCGCCAGCTTCGATCGCCGCCAAGCTGTTTGCCAGATCCAGGCCGCGGTCGCGGTGGCCGTGCCAGTCAATGCCGACGTCGGTCCCCAGTTCCTCAACCAACGCTTTCACCCACGTCACGAGATTCCACACACCCTGCGGCACCGCTGCGCCGCAGGTGTCGCACAAGCAAAGGCGTTTGGCCCCGACCTCTATCGCCGCAGTCAGCAGGACGCGCAGGTGCTCGGGAGAAGCGCGGACCGTGTCTTCTGTAACGTACATTACCTCCAGCCCCTCGCGAACTGCGAAGCGAATGGCCTCCCGCGTGTGACGCACAATGTCGGTTAACTCCCACTCTTCCGCATACTGGCGGATGGGGCTGCTGCCAATGAAGACGCACGCCTCAATAGGGACGCCTGTCAGTTGCGTGACCTCCGCTATGGGTTGAATGTCGATCATCAGGGTTCGGGCGGCGCAGTTGGCCCGGATGTTTAGCCGCTGCTCGGAGATCTCGCGGCACAGGCGCAGGACCGCCTCGCGCTGGTGCACACCCGCGCCGGGCAGGCCCACGTCCGCAGTCTCGATACCCAGCTTTTCCATAAGGTGGAGCAGTTCGACTTTCGTGTCGAGCGTGGGATCGCTGACCGATGGGCTTTGCAGGCCGTCACGCAAGGTCTCGTCGTCGAGCATCACGTGACTGGGGTACCGTGCTCTTCGCGGGCCGGCCTGCGCCCAATCGTGGATAAGGGTGCTTTCTTCGCCTGGGTTCATGTGTCTGTCCTCCCCAGTCAGGAGGTGGTACTTTGGGCGCGACCGAATTCATGCGCGCGCCGGATAAGTTCTTCTGCGCCTTTAACATCGCCTTTGCTGCGTCGAATGACGGCCAGATGGAACAGGCTGCTCACTTCGCCCACGGCCTCATCGAGGCTACGCTGGAATTCACGCTCGGCAGCGTCCGCTTCGCCCCGGCGCTCATGAATCACGCCGATGTGGTAATGCGCCATCAAGTATTCGGGCGTGAGGGCAATGGACTGTTTGAAATGGTTGGAGGCTTCTTCCAACTCGCCGGCGTGAAACAAGGAAACTGCCAGGCGGTAGTGCGCGGCGTTGTAGTTCGGATCGAGTTCCAGGCAGCGACGAAAGGCACGGATGGCTTCCGGCATGTTGCAACGGTGATACCACGCAACGCCCAGATCGTAATATCCCAAAACAAAAGTGGGAGCTGCCGCCACCGCTTTCTGATAGCGCTCAATAGCTAAGTCGATCGTGCCTTGATGGAAGTAGAAAGTGCCTAACATGTGATTGGCGAGCACATGGTCCGGATCGGCTTGCAACAGATGCTCCAGTTGCTGACGAGCTTCGCGGCTGCGGCCATTCCTCTCCTCCACAAGCGCAAGCAGAAGCCTGTGATCGAGATAGGCGTCGCGCAGGAATAGTCCACATTCAGCACAGAATTTGTCTTGCTCCCCGGCTGGCCGTCCACAGCGGGAACAACGCAGCATGAACTGCGGTTTTATGTCTTGTGCTAAAGATTTTGCGGCTTTTGGAGCAGGCTTCCTTTTCTTCATCGCAGATTTCCCCGTGTGCATGACCAGCGCCTCCTCTATTCCCTATTTGCCGGTAGAGTCTTCGGGTCGCGTCGGATCCAGAGTGCATTCCAGGCAAAGCCTGCTGGAGGGTTCGAACCCTTGGCTCCTGAAGAATCCCAAAAGGCCGAAGTGGTCCCACGAGACTTCGGTCCGCAAGGTTGTAATTCGCAGAGCACCAAGATTGAGGCGCAACTGTCGCATCAGCGCCTTACCAACGCTCTTTCCCCGGCTTTCAGGATCGACCGAGATAGCATCAATCGAAGCCGACGGCTCCGCTACGCCGTATTCTCCATAGTAGAGCGACCCAATCACGAAGCCCATAACCCGGCTGTCCACCTCCGCCACCAGCGAGATCTGCAGCGCCGCCTGGGTTATGGCCCGTTGCAGCATGAGCTCAAAGTAGCGGGGACGGTGACGCCCGCTGGCCGCCGCATCAATCGCTACCACGGCATTGAGATCAGTAGTGCGCATGGCGCGCACCAGCACTGCATCCGTCTCCAACACATCGGTTTCTTCCATGCTGTCTGTCGCCATGGAGTTCCTCCCAATTCGCTTTACGTGCCGCCGCCCAGGAATTGTCCCGCGTCGACGCGCAGAATCTGGCCGGTAATGCGGCTTGCGCCCGGACCACACAAAAAGAGTACTGCGTCGGCAACATCGGAAACCTCGAGCACACTCCCCAGCAGGCTCTCCGCTTCCGCGGCTTCGCGAGCGGCTACCGGTAAGGCCTCTGTCAGCGGTGTGCGCACCCAACCTGGTTCGATCACATTCACCGAGATTCCAAAACGGCCGGTTTCTCGCGCGACGCTTTTGGCCAGGCCAAGCAATCCCGCCTTGCTTGCTGAGTAGGCCGAGGTGCCAAACTTACCACGCGATCCATTGATGGATCCGATTAACACTACGCGGCCACCCGTTCCCTGGCGCATCAGGGGAATGGCATGACGCAGCAGCAAAAAGGCGCCACGCAGATTAACCGCCTGGATCATGTCCCAATCTTCCACCGTGAGCTTCCAGACGACCGCTTCACGGGAAATTCCGGCCGCATGAATCACTAGATCGAGGCGTCCATTCTGCGTGAAGAACTGCTGCACGGCGGTGCCCACGGACTCGTCGCTGCGCACATCGCAAGACAGCCAGGGGATGTCGCTTGCGGGCGGTGGTGAGAGGTCGAGTGACGTTGCTACCGCACCGGCCTCCTGCAAAGCGCGAACGACCGCACTGCCGATCCCTCCCGAGCCGCCGGTGACAACAGCCGTCTTGCCCGCCAGTTGTTGGAGGCCGGTCACGCTGGCACCTCCGTTTGCCGGGCGAGCATGCGATGACGATAGGCTCCCCACAAAGCCGCGCCCAGAGCGCCGGCATAGATCGAGTTGGGATGGGTGCGGATTTCCACGTCCAGACCATCCTCACGCGACTTTTCTTGCAAAGCTTGTGCCAAGCCCGTGTCAGCCGAAAGACCACCCGTGATTGCCACTTGCCCGTGCACATCAATCGCGCGCAGCAGCTTGGTGAAGCGGCCGGCCATGGAAAGATGAATGCCTTTGAGAATATCGGGCGTGGTGATTCCCCTGCTGACCATGTTGATAACATCGGTCTCGGCCAACACCGCGCAGATGCTGCTAACCGCTTGCGGATTGGCAGCGCGGCAAGACAGAGGTCCTACGTCGTCCAAGGCAATGCCCAGGTAGCGCGCAACATTTTCCAGGAACTGGCCCGAGCCGGAAGCGCACTGGCCGGTCATGCGGTAACCCAGCACGCGGCTGCGCTCATCAATTCGCATCGCACGCGCATGCAAGGCTCCGATGTCGAGCACGGCGCGGACCTCCGGCATAAGGAAGATTGCACCACGGGCGTGGGTGGTCATGCCGTAAAAATGTCCGCGACTGAAATCCACCAACTCGCCTTCGCCGGTGCTGGCCACGTAGCAAACCTCTTCTGCAGACACGCCGGCTGCGTCGAGCGCTGCCTGGTATCCATCATTCACTACCTTGCGCAATTCGCGGCGGCGGATGCGCTCGGTGAGCAACGCGAGTTCCTTGGTATCACTGCCGCTGGGCGTTAGCAGAACCGCGATCTTTACAGCGCTGGAGCCCACATCGACGCCAGCGGTAATCTGGTCATCAACCGATCGAACCCTCGACGAGATGGCGGTAGTTGTCATGCGTTGGCCTGAGCCCCTTGCCGCGCAAATAAAGCTGCGCCCAGAGCGCCGGTATAGATGGAATCGGCAGAAATGTTCAGCGTCCTATCGCCGTAGTTCTCCTGTACCAGTTCACGCAGAGCCTTCACGGCCGCAGGATTGCGAGCTACACCGCCGGTGAACGTAAACTCATTGCTGATGCCACCGGAACGCGCAAGCAGCGACATGGCGCGCATGATGATCGCTCGGTGCAGGCCTGCCAGGATATCCTCGCGCTGCTGGCCTAACGCGAGCCGCTCCCGCAACTCGGCCCCGGCGAACACCGTGCACGTGCTGTTGATCTTTACCTGGCGATCGCTCTGCAAAGCCAGCGGTCCCAGCTCATGCAATCCCAAATTCATCTCGTCGGCGATGTACCCGAGATAACGTCCACATCCGGCAGCACAACGGTCGTTCATTTGAAAGCTAACTACCAATCCGTCGGCATCGACCTGGATTGCCTTGGTGTCCTGCCCGCCGATGTCCAGCAGGGTGCGGGTGCCCGGAAACATGGCATGAGCGCCTAGCCCGTGACAAAGAATCTCGCTGCGAATCTGCTCCTTGGGAAAAGGCAAGCGCTGGCGTCCGTATCCCGTGCCTACGGTACCGGCTTCTATGATGTTGGCGTGGCAGGTCGCCTCCACCACCTCGCGCAGCCGCGATGCTTTGTCTTGAACTGCCGGCGCCGCCGACGCCAGGGTAGGCTCCAGCGCGCCGCGCAATTGGGTTTCGAAGCTGCCCTGAGTGGTCGCGTTCTCGACGATGAGAATTGCGGCGTCAAACAAACCGCACAGCATATCAAAGGTGATTCCGCGAGGATCGCTGTATTGTTCCGCTAGTTGCATGTAATCGGCGGTCGCGAGGTCGCGGAAGAAGTCACTCTTGCGTACCGCCAATTCGCTGAAATGCAACCCGGCCCGCTCGACCATCGCATTCAGGATGCTTTCCACCACCGCGTTTAGTTCCTGCCGGTAGCTGCTATGGCGGGGATCATCGGCCGCGGCTTGCAGAGCTTCCCGAAGCCCCTGCAACTGGTCGAGATGCTGGCGGCGCCGAAAATTCAATTGCAACGAGGAAAGGAAAGCCTTCTCGACCTGGGCCAGGGCCGGATCGCCCGCTATGGCCTGATGCGTGAGCGTGAAGCGAGTGCGGATCAGGGCTTCCTCCCGCACTACCTGGCAGGCGACATCGTAATTGCTGCGACTGTTGGTTATGCCGCGGCCGATCACCTCGCCGGNNGCCGGTGCGTTTTTGTTCGATCATCTGCAAATAGCTCTCAATGCGGTTCTTGATATTCGCTGCGGAAAAGTAACGCGGGTCCACCAGGTCGCTTTCGATGAAGCCGCCGGGAACACCAGTCTTCTGCTCCAGTTGGCGCAATAGCAGGAGCTGACCCACGCTGAAGGAATTGCAGCTCTTGATACTGTTGATCATGAAGCCGTCGGCGCGGTACTCGCGAATGTAGCGTTCCAGCAATGCCAGACGAGTGGGCAGTCCGAGATTGGTGTAACAGCCCAGGCAGTATTCCGCGAGCGTCTCCAATGGGCGTTCGGGGTCGTGACGGAAGCCGCCGTCGTACAGACCTCCAACCTTCGTATAGCTGCTGGCCACGATGACCGCGCCCTCGTCGTAGAACAACTTCCAGAATTCGCGAAACCTGGTCCAGTTGGGAGGACCTACTATAACCA
>PLBD01000298.1 GCA_003135315.1 Acidobacteriaceae bacterium
GGCAGGCAATCTCTACGGAACGACGTTTGCCGGCGGCGCGAATCAACACGGTTCGGTTTATAAGCTGACGCCCTCGGGCGGCGGATGGACCTTTACCGACCTGTACGACTTCACTGGCGGTAACGACGGGCAGGGTCCGTACGGCACGGTGGCCATTGATGCGAACGGCAATCTGTATGGCACAGCTTCGCACAACGGAGCCTTGGGTTATGGCACCATCTGGGAGATTATGCCGTAACCCGCTTTGCGCCGGGCGCCTCGGACAAGCCGATTTTGCTTGTGTGGGGCTTTCGTCAAAAGTGGAAATGCCAGAGATGAGCCGCCTGGCGTGCGCCATTGCCGGAGTTGTGAATTGAATGTTCCCAACCTTCAAAGAGTGATGTTCGTCACCGGGCTGGTTAGATCCAGGGATTACGATGCAAAAGGCGAGTCCCGCAGCCTTCACTTTGAAAAGGAACTTCATTATGCAGATTCCTGGAAAACACGAGAGTTGGATTTCGAGCGTCACCTTAACTGCNNGACGGAAAGGCGCCCGAGGCCGGCCTGACGTTGGATGCAGCAGGAAATCTCTACGGAACCGCATCCGCCGGCGGCAGCGGCTCGGGCACAGTCTATAGGCTGACGCACAAGGGCAGCGGGTGGACATTCAGTCCGCTCTACAACTTTGCCGGAGGCGATGACGGGGCTACTCCCATTGCCAGGGTAATCATTGGACCCAACGGCACGCTTTACGGTACCACCGAGTACGGGGGAAACTGCGTCTCCAACTGCGGCACGGTATTCAACCTGGCTCCTCCAGTATCAGTCTGCAAGGCGGTGAAGTGCTACTGGGATGAGAAGGTGCTCTATCGCTTTCTGGGAGGCGACAAGGATGGATATCAACCCGGGTATGGCGACCTTGTTTTCGATCGCGCGGGCAATCTCTACGGCACCACCATCTTTGGCAGCGCCAACAGCTCGGGTATTGTCTTTGAACTGACGCCCTCGAGTGGAAGCTGGACAGAGAACATTCTTTACGCCATGACCTCCGACTCGGGTGTCTATCCCTACAGCGGCGTGATCTTCGACCATGCCGGCAATCTTTATGGCACCGCCCTGGAAAGCGGCCCCGAAACGATCTATGGCACGGTCTACGAGTTGACGCCGTCCGGGTCCGGATGGGCGGAAACTACTCTTCACAATTTTCAAGAAGCAACGGACGGGTCATCTCCCTGGGGTGGCGTTATTTTTGATTCCTCGGGCAATCTCTACGGAACCACCAGCAACCGTGGGCCGTCTGGCGGCGGAACAGTCTTCAAGCTGACGCCATCCAACGGCACGTGGACGTTGACCGTGCTGCACAGCTTTGCTGGAAGCGGCGGACCCCAGGGCGGCCTCACGATGGACGCAGCCGGGAACCTCTACGGCACAACCTACGGCGACGGCACTCACGACTACGGTAACGTATTCGAACTTAGTCCTTCTGACGGCGGCTGGACCTACACCGACCTGTACGATTTTACTGGCGGCGACGACGGGGGAAACCCATTGGGCAGCGTGGCCATGGACGCGAACGGCAATCTCTACGGCACCACATCCTCCTATGGCACACATGGCTATGGCGTGATCTGGGAGATTACGCCGTAATCCGCTTTGCGCGTCCGCAGCGGGCGACCTCCTGCACGGAGCCTCTGCTGGTGCGACCTACCCACGTGTTCGTTTCCAGATGGGATTGCCGAATCTGTGTTGAAAACCCCCGCTCAAGGCGGAACCGGCTTGAGTGGGGCCCTCGGCAGCAATCGAGCTGGACGGGCCCGCCGCGATCCCCAAAATTCCTTGACATTCCCTCGAAATAGGCGCACCATGCAAACCACTCCGACTGCACTTCGTGTTTTCTGGCACGTCAGCAGAGGGTAAGAAATCGCTCCCGGGGCTAGAAGTTCCTGTTATTTTTGTGGCCTCGGCTCCCCGCGGCGTCAACCTTCGTCTTCATAATCTGGCTAGCTATGGCCTTGCTTGCGACGCTGGCCATTGCCTCACAGCCAACAGCGGCATCTTGAGAGCACGACTTTTTGGGATAGCAGAAAAAATTCAGTTCGGGTTCCACTGCGAGGAGCCTGCGAGGAGAAGTGAAGTTATGAGATGTAACCGCACAGTTGCAAGCCTTGTAGTTGTTGGCGTAGCGATGGCGTCGCTATTGCTTTTGCAAGCCACAGTTTGGGCCCAAGCCGAGTCGCCGCTCACCATTTCTGATGGAGTGCACAAAGCGCACATGTTTCCCACGAGAAGCCTGGCTTCCCATCTGCCGACCGATAACGGACCCTTGCTTTATAACGGCGGGCCCGTCATGACCGGAGGCCCTCAGGGCACCAACTTCTACATCATCTACTGGCTCCCGGCGAAGTTGCAGAATGGTGGATCGACCAGCATGTCGGCCCACTATATGCAAATACAGAAAGACCTGATCCATGACTACCAGGGACACGACATCGGTAGCAACAATACCCAGTACTATCAGACGGTAAGTGGGGTGACTACCTATATCGAAAGCCGCTGGTATAACTACTACACCTACGTCGATACCAACGCCTACCCGGCGTCAGGATGCACCGATATTTACACGCCCGGTAACTGTATTACCGACGCCCAGATCCAGACCGAGATCCAGCGGGTGATGAAACTCGAAGGCTGGACCGGCGGCATCCAGAGGATATTCCTTCTCTATACCTCCAGCGGTGAGGGCTCTTGCTTCGATTCTTCCGGTAGCTCCTGCGCCTATAGCGATTACTGTGCGTATCACAGCTATATCAGCGGCAGTACCCCGATCATCTACACCAACGAGCCTTACGGAGATCCTACCTACTGCCAGGAGCCGGGCACGCCCTCGCCCAACGGTGATCCCGCAGCGGATACGGCTGTGACTGCTGCCAGCCATGAAATGTCGGAATCCATTACCGACCCCGAACTCGATGCCTGGTACACCGCCATGGGCAACGAAATCGGCGATCTGTGCGCCTACAACTACGGTACCAACACCTGGGACTCCGGCAATGCCAATCAGTTCTGGTCCAGTCACTACTATGAACTGCAGATGGAGTTCGACAATCACGTGGGCGGCTGCGTGCAGGTCGGCCCCTGACGGCAGACTGTGAAAAGCCGGCTGCCCACCCACGCTTCCATTGCCTGGGTGGGCAGTGGTTTGAGGCAGACTTCTTGAAAGAAAAACATTCGCCAGCCGGTTCTATCCCCGTCCCTACACCATGATTTCCGCGCCGCGATGTTCCAGTTCATGCGCCACGGCAATCGACAAGCGCCGTATGCCTTCGCGGATCTGCTCCGGCGCGGCATTCGAGAAATTCAGCCGCATGTGCGAGCCGGTGTCGCCATTGGGGAAGAACGGTTCGCCGGGAACGAAGGCGACGTTCTGTCGCAGCGCCAGCTCCAGCAACCGTGACGAATCCACGCCCGGCGGCATGGTGACCCACAGGAACAGCCCGCCGTGCGGATGGGTCCACGAAACCTCCGGCGGGAAATAGTCGTTCAATGCCGACAGCATGGCGTCGCGGCGCTCCTTATAGGTCGCGCGGATCAGCTTCACATGCTCGTCGATGAAGCCATCGCGCGCGGCTTCGTAGACCACCATCTGGGTAAAGGTGCTGGTGTGCAGGTCGGTGCTCTGCTTGATCTGTACCAGCTTCGCGATGACGTCCGGCGGCGCCACAATCCAGGCCACCCGCAATCCCGGCGCAAGTACCTTGGAGAACGTGCTCAGGTAGATCACGTTCCCGAGCTTATATCCGTTGTCGCGCGCCAGGTTGGTGCGGTCCAGCACCACCAACGGCGAAATATGCTCGCCTTCGTAGCGAAGCTGTCCGTAAGGATCGTCTTCAATGATGGGGATGCCGTAGCGATCGGAGAGTTCGACCAGTTCGTCGCGCCGCTTGCGCGAGAGCGTGACTCCGCCCGGGTTCTGGAAGTTCGGCAGGATGTACATGAACTTCGGCCCGGAGCGCAGCGCCTGCTCCATGTTGCAGGTTTGCAGGCCGTCGTCGTCGACGGGCACGGTCACGTATTCGGCGCCCATCAGGTCGAAGGCCTGCAACGCGCCGAGGTACGTGGGCGACTCCACCAGAATGCGGTCGCCGCGATTGATGAGCAGCTTGGCGATCAGGTCCAGCGCCTGCTGGGAGCCTGAGGTAATGAGAATGTTATCGACGGTTGCGACGATGCCGTATCGCCCCATTTGGGCGACGATAAGTTCGCGCAACGGCCGATAGCCTTCGGTGGGACCATACTGCAATGCCGTGGTCGCCTGGGTCGCCAGAACCCGCTGGCACGCCTCCTGAAAGCGTGCCACCGGAAACACTTCAGGGGCGGGCAATCCGCCGGCAAAGGAGATGACCTCAGGACGTTGGGTAAGCTTGAGCAGCTCGCGGATGATGGAACTCTTGACTGACTTGGTGCGCTGCGCGTAACGATGTGCCCAGGGCGCGGCCATACGACACCTCCGTTATTACGCTCAAGCCTAGAGCGGCGGCGGCATCGCTGTCTGTGACGGCGGACACGGCGTTAAGTCCACGGTCCGTCACCTTCACCACAACCACATTGTGCGGAACATCTCTTATGCGAACAGATCTAACTGCTCCTCCGCTTGCGGCGGATGTGCGCTTTGGCTGCGCGCGCTGAATTCGCGGCTGATGCCGTGCTTCTTGCGCAGCTGCGCCATCAGTTCCGAAATGCGCTTGCTGTAGGCCTTGCTCACGAAGGCGCGCTCGGCAAATCGCTTGCGATAGTCCGCGACGAGCTGCGGAAACTCTTTCTCCAGAAACGGCAGAAACACGCTTGCCGAGCACGGCTTCAGGAACAGCGGGTTGGCATAAATATACTTGCCGCCGGCTTCCTTGGTCGCGCGCACAACGGCGTCCAGGGCCGCGGGCGAGTCGGTGATCCCCGGCAAGACCGGCGCGCAAATCACTCCTGCGTTGATTCCCGCAGCGCACAACTCGCGCACGGCCTGCATTCGCAGATCGGGACGCGGCGCGCGCGGCTCCAGAATCCGCGCCAGCTTGGCATTCAGCGTGGTGATGGTCAGGTTCACGAACAGGGAATTGTGTTCGGCGACGCGCCTCAGCAGCTCCACATCCCGCCCGATCAGGTCCGACTTGGTGACGATCCCAATGTTCAGCCCGTGATGTTGCGCCAGTTCCTCCAGAATGCCGCGCGTCACTTCGAAGCGCTTCTCCGCCGGCTGATAAGGATCGGTCGCGGTGCCGATGGCGATCTCTTCGCCGCGCTTGACCTTCTTCAACTCCTGCCGCAGCAGCCACGCCGTCTGCTGCTTTACGTAGATCTTGCGCTCGAAGTCAACGCCACCGCGCATTTCCATGAACTCGTGGGTATAGCGGGCGTAGCAATATTTGCAGCCGAATTCGCACCCCCGGTAGGGATTGACGGTCCACTGAAACGGCATGTTGGGCCTGGTGCGGTTGAGGATGCTGCGCGTGGGCAGCTCGAAATACCGCACTTCGCGCTTTTCCTCG
>PLBD01000360.1 GCA_003135315.1 Acidobacteriaceae bacterium
ACATGTGGCAGCCCGAGCAGCCATCCAGCCAGACCGTAGCCAGCTTCAGCTTTTTCATACGCGCGCTCCTCTATGGCGGGCCAGAGCGGTAATGTGTGCCGTCGAATGCACCATCTCCTCCACCGCCTTGCCCTTCGCGGCCAGAGCGCCGGTCGGGCATGCCTGCACGCACTTTCCGCAGTCCGTGCAAGTAGTCGCCTCGCCCCACTTCTCATTCAGGTCAGACACGATGCGGGCGTGGATGCCGCGCGCCACCATCTCCCACACGTGCGCTCCTTCGATCTCGGCGCAGGTGCGAACGCAGCGCGTGCACAGGATGCNNGGCCATGTCCTGCAGCTCGCAGTGGCCATTGGAGACGCAGACCGCGCACACGTGATTGCGCTCCACCAGCAGCAGCTCGATGGTCATGCGGCGATAGCGCGACAGCCGCGGCGATGTCGTGACCACCGACATGCCATCCTGTACCGGCGTCGTGCAGGCGGGGAAGAGCCGGTCGATGCCGGAGACCTCGACCATGCAGAGGCGGCATGCGCCCACCGGGGTCAGGCCCTCCAAAAAGCAGAGCGTCGGAATCGATTTCCCGCTGGCGCGCGCCGCTTCCAGGACGGTCTGGCCCTCGGAGGCGTTTACCAGTTCGCCATCGATACGCAGCGAGATTTTCTTTTGCGGCAAGGCTTGACTCCTTCCCCTAACGCGAAACCGCTACCGTCACGTCGCAGCGCAAGCAACGGCAGCACTCGTCATGGGCCTCTTCCGGCGATAGCCCAATATCAACTTCCTCGAAGGTATGGGCGCGCTCGCGCGCCGGAAGCACCCGCGAGTGGTGCCGGCGGCTTTCGCTGGGCTGCTTGGGCGGCGTCTGCTCATATTGCATGGGCCGGAAAAGCATCTCCCAGCGTTTGCTGTCCATCAGTTGCTGGTCGATGGCCTGGGCCGCCTGTTTGCCGGAGGCCATGGCGTTCGACACATTCGACGCCCCCGTCACGAGGTCGCCGCCGGCGAAGAAGCGGGGCCGGCTGGTCTCCAGCGTGAAGTGATTGACCTGGATGGTGCCGCTCTCTTTGATCTCCAGCCCGGAAGCTTTGGCGAAATCCAGGTCAACTGTCTCGCCCACGGCCAGGATGACCGAGTCGCACTCGAAGCGCTGCACCTCGTCGGTCAGGATCGGCTTGCGGCGTCCGGAGCGGTCATATTCACCCAGCCGGGTTTTCACGACTTCCAGTGCCTTAACGTTGCCTTTGGCGTCGCCGATAATGCGATGCGGCGCGGAAAGGAAGACGATCTTCGCTCCTTCGTCTTCGGCCGCCGCGGTTTCTTCCTCGATGGCGGGCATGTCCTTACGCTCGCGGCGATAGACCACAGTAACGCCGGCTCCCAGGCGCAGCGCGGTCCGTGCCGAATCGATGGCGGCATTGCCGCCGCCGATCACGACTACCTTGCGGCCCAGAGACACGAAGTCGCCTTTGGCCACTGATTCCAGCAACGGCAGCGCCGGAAACACGCCTTTCAACTCCGTGCCCGGCAAGTACACCCACGACTCCTTCCAGGTGCCGATCGCGAGACAAACCGCGTCGAACTGCTCATCCAGATCGTTCAGCGGAATATCGACGCCGACGCGGGTGTTGAAAACGAACTGCACGCCCAGACGCTCGACCAACTCCACTTCGCGGCGCAGCACCGGCTTCGGCAGCCGGTACTCCGGCAGCGCGAAGCGCAGCATTCCGCCAGCCGCAGGCAACGAATCGAACACGGTCACGTCGTGGCCCAGCAGAGCGAGGTAGAAAGCGGCCGTCAGTCCCGCGGGCCCGGCGCCGGCCACCGCGACCTTGCGGCCTGTCGCCTCCAGCTTGTGCGCGAGCACGCGGCTCACGGCGTCCTCGAAGTGATCGCCCAGCAGGATGTAGTCGGCAATGAAACGATGCACTTCCCGCATGTTGACGGCATCGTCCACCGTCTGGCGGCGGCAGCGCTCATCGCACGGATGCTGGCAGACACGGCCGGTGGAGCACGGCAGCGGGTTGTCCATGATGATGGACTCGAAGGCTTCCTCGATCTGTCCTTCCTTGTAGAGCTGCAGGAAGCGCGGGATGTTCATGTGCAGCGGGCAACTGTTCTCGCACGGGGACAGCGCCAGTTCGGTGCAGATGCCGGCGATACAGCGGTGGGAGACGATGTGGTCCTCGAACTCCTGGCGGAAATGGCGCATGGTAGTCAGCACCGGATTTGGCGCCGTCTGGCCCAGCCCGCACAGCGAGCAGTCGCGGATGTAGCGGCTTAGCTCGTCGAGACGCTCCATGTGGTCCATGCGTCCTGCGCCATCGGTGATACGGTTCAGGATGCGCAGGCACTTATTCAGCCCGACGCGGCAGGGAATGCATTTGCCGCACGACTCCGAGTTGGTGAACTCCACAAAGTAACGGGCGACGTCGACCATGCAGTTGTCTTCGTCCATCACTACCATGCCGCCCGAGCCCATGATGGAGCCCAACTGCGCGAGGCTCTCGTAGTCCACCGGAGTGTCGAACATCTCGGCAGGAATACAGCCGCCGGAGGGACCGCCGGTCTGCACGGCCTT
>PLBD01000614.1 GCA_003135315.1 Acidobacteriaceae bacterium
TCCTTCCAGCCCAAGCTTGGCAAAGACGCGGCTCTCGCCGATCAGCGGCACCGCGTCGGCAATGGTCGCGATGGCCACCATCTTCAGGAACGACGGCAGCAGCCGTTCCCGGCCGCTCTCCTCCAGCAGCGCTTGCGCGATCTTGAATGCGACTCCGGCGCCGCACAGCGACTTGCTGGGATACTCGCAACCCTCCTGGTTAGGGTTGACGACGGCGAGCGCCTTGGGCACGCCCTCCGATTGCGGCAGGTGGTGGTCGGTGACGATGAGGTCGAGCCCGCATCGCGTTGCAGTGTCGGCTGCGGCGAAGGCGCGGATGCCGGTGTCCACGCTGATGATGAGGCGGATGCCGCGCTCGGCAGCCTGCTCGATCGCCTCATCGCGCATGCCATAGCCTTCGCGGATGCGGTGCGGAACCTTGTATTCCACCTTGCCGCCGCACAGCTCCAACGCGGTCTTGAGGATGACGATGGCGGTGGTGCCGTCCACGTCGTAATCGCCGTAGATGAGCACGTTCTCGCCGCGCTCGATCGCGGCGCGCAAGCGCTCGACGGCGGCACGAAGTCCGGTCATCAAGTAAGGAGAGTGCAGGTCTTGAAGCGACGGGGAGAGGAACTTATGCGCCTGCTCGGCGGTCTGGATGCCACGCGCCGCCAGCAAGCGAGCCTGCCAGAGCGGGAGATTTGTCTCCAGTGCAAGGCGACGCACTTGATCGGGCTCGGCATTACGAAGTATCCAGCGCATCGTGAAGCAGTAGTCAGAAGTCAGTAGCCAGTAGTCGGTTGCCGATTGATTTCTGCAGAGAATTCACCAGTCCGTTCAAAACTTTGCCGACCTCGGCTGCGCTTTGAAGAAGGTCTCTCGCTCGCTAGATGTGACGTCGCCCAGTCGCTCCGCGATCAACACTTGGGTTTCCAATTCCATTAGTGATCCGCTCGCTTGACGTAGAAAATGTCGGAATTCCACCAGTCCGCGGCGCCCCTGTCCTTCAGCGATGTTACTGGGTATCGAAACAGCCGCCCGGCGGAGTTGCGAGGTCAGCCCGTAGGTTTCCTCTCGCGGGAAACGAGCGGTTATGCGGTAAGTGGCAGTGACGAGATCCATCGCTTTCTGCCACACCACGAGGTCCCGATACGATTTCCCCATTTGGTATTCGAACCTTCAGCGTCGGTCATCAACTGGCAACTGACCACTGGCTACTGACTACTATCCTCGAACTAGTGCTCATCGTCCGCGTCGGAGTCGTCAATGGCCATGGTCCCGAAGTCTTCCACCAGGTCGAGCAGGTGCTGATAGCGCTCGTACCACTCGGTAGTCGCCTCGAACAGGAACATGATGCCCTGGTGCGGCCAGCCTAACTGAATGAAGCCGGTCTTGCCGAGGTAGTTGCGCAACCAGCGCGCTTCTTCCAGGTCGTCGTCGCTGGGGAAGCTGGCATGCTGCAGCCGCTGGATGAGGTAGTCCAGTTCATCGCGCTGGAGCACTTCCTCGTCCATGGAGAGGAACTGCGCACCCGCCTTCTTGGCCAGCTCGACGAAATCCTTCCAGCTCTCAGGATTGTCCCGCGGGTCCCACATGACGCTGTGGACTTCTTCGGTGACGTAGCCCTGGAAGCGGCTCAAACCGTGGCCCAGAATGAAGGCGTTCATGTCGTCTTTCAGGCCGGATAGATCGTCGGGCATAGGAGTCTCTCGTGCGCCGGGGAGCGTTCGAGCGCAGCGAAAATCATCATACTCCGAAGTGCGGCGGCCGGCATGGGCAGCACGGCAAAAGCTGCGCTCCTACGGTCGCGTGCGGTGCGCCGCAGCAACGTCAAATTCCTGTGTTAGACTGGATGTTTCCCTAGCCGATTCGCAGACAAGCAATGCACTTCTCCAAAGAATATGTGGGCTATCTCGCCCGCGAAGTCACCAATAAGCTGGTTGAGGGCGAGTTCATCGAGACCGCCGATAAGGCGGCCGTGACCCAGCGCATCAACGCGGCGCTGCTGGAAGAGCTCACCCTGGAAGACCGCATTAACGACGAGGTCCGCATCATCCTCGACACCTACGCCGACGAGATGCAGCGCAGCGGCGCCAACTACCAGGAGATGTTCAAGAAGATCAAGAACGAACTGGTGCGGAAGTATAAGGCCGTGCTATGAGAATCAGCCGCGAAAAGGTCAACAAGCTGGCGCACGCCGTGGCCGACACCCTGGCCGAGATCGAGAATGTCGACTTCCTGGAAGACCGCAACAGCATCCGCCAGGAAGCGCGCCGCCTGCTGGAGAACCTGATGGCGCAGGAGGCGAAGATCGACGCTGCCGCCCGGCAGAAGATCGAAAGCCAGCGCCGCACCATCCTGGAAGGCTCGCAGGAGTGGGACATCCTCTACCGCAAGTACTACAACGAGGAAGTCAAGAAGCTGGGGATTTGAAGAAGCAATTAGCAGCTAGCAATTAGCAATTAGCTTCACCCAGCACTCCGCTTACGCTCCGTGCTGGGCTAAGCTATTTCGCGCCTCCGGCGCTCGATCTTGGGCATCCGCACTCCACTGCCGTACTCCAAAGTTGATTCCCATACAGGCTCGAAGGCTCGTACCCTGATACAAAACAAACATCATGATGAACGAAACTTCGACCTAATTCCAGTGGTGCGAGTGCCACCAGATCTTCTGGATATCGAACTTCACGCCGCGGCACAGGTAAATCGGGCTATTCTCCTCACCCATGGCGAAACGGTTGTACCGATCGAATTCCTGGTACGAGGTGCAGTTCTCCTGCACATCGTCGAGGCCCCACTCAATGACGATGAGGTTCTTGTAGACNNAGATGTCCGCGACTTGCCGCACCATCTCGGGCCAGCTGAACTGGTCCGCGATAGGCTGCATAAGCAGCGACTCCATGTGGACCTCCTGCTTGGCCGGCTTGAACCCAATAGCGCTCTGAAATGCGAG
>PLBD01000310.1 GCA_003135315.1 Acidobacteriaceae bacterium
TCCAGTAGCGGGGCCAGAGATTAAGCACGCGGCTGGAGACGAAGGTAAACGTGACTGCATAGGAGCGAATCATCCATTGGCGATGGTGGACGATTTGACGGTTGCGCGCGGTGATAAAGGCGGCGGTGGTGCAGGCGATCCAGGCGGCGGCCTGCATGGAGGTTCCTGGCAGGCCGGGGCGGCCCGACGCGAGGGCGATCCCGGTGAAGGAGCCGATAAAGACGCAGCCGACGTAGATGCGGCCGAGGACGCGATGGAATTTCAAGTGGCGCTGGCGAAGGCGCGACGAGAACTGTATAGGACCGACCAGGAGAGCGATGACGCCGCAGAGTGTATGGGGGATGAGGAGATGGCGGTCGGCGATGACCTGCAGACGGTAGGCGTGGTACATGGGGTAATCGGCGACGAGGAAAGCTTCTGAAGTGATGAAGACAAAGAGCGCCGTGAGACCGAGGGACATCCAGAGAACGGTTTTGAATCTGGAACGGCCGGAACCGGGCGTGAGAAGGGTGGAAGATGCCATTATTCGCCTCTTAGATAGACGTATTAGGTGGATAGACGTAATGAGGCTGCAACGACGGGGAGGGGTGCAAGAAATTTCATATTGATAGTGTCTCATAGCCGGCGTTCATCGGTTGTGCCGCAAATCGGGTATCGCAACTTTTTCCACACTGGATGGCTTGTGAAGAAAAAACTCAACGACAGGCTCGAAATTGGATGCGGAGGTGTTCGCGCATGGACGGAAAGGTAGCGCAGCACCGCAGGCGGAGGAAGACTTGCCAGTTCGCGCTCACGCTTTGGAGGAAACTTACACGATTTCTGGAATATCTGGAACTTGAGCCGAGCAGTAACCTTGCGGAGAATTCCATACGTCCTGTGGCTCTGGGTCGGAAGAACTGAATTCAGATCGGCAGCCCACAGGCGGGAGCGAACGTTGCAGCGATTCTCTCGGTCGTGGAGCTGCCGTCGGCTGCAAGTCCCAGTGCGCGATTACTTTTCCAGGGTCCCCCGGCTGGCCGATCTCCCGATCCGGCGCCTTCCAGACCTTACTCCCGCTGTGTGGGTCGCCCGGCATTCATGGACGCAAGCGGCCGGGGTAAACTTCTGCGTCGGGGCAGTCCCATAGGTATCTATCGTTTATCATTACTAATCCTCATTGAGCTTACTAATTCGTTCCTTGATGCGTGATTGGCGGGTAATCATACAGCGAAGTCTTCGTCGGCACGTCCTTCGATTGACAAGGGCTTAACGGGCAGTTCCCCGCATCCATCGTTAACTAAGCTCAAGGCGCAGCCCAATGAATATCCAGTCTGGCCCTGTATCATGGATGTGCCCGATCACCGAAATCGTTCCATTGCTCTCCAACGGACCAGTAAACGACGTGGATCTTCCATCGTAATGCCAAGCTTGAAGACTGGCCAAGATGCCGCTCGTCGCCGATTCTGGTTGGCGATGTCGGGGTTTGTCATGGCGCTTGCGCTGCTGCCCTTTTCCTACAAAGTCGAACGCCGCCTGGAGACAGCGGTTCACATCAAGGGCGCAGAATCCGGAAAAGTTGACCTGGAACTGGCCGAGCGTTTCCAGTCTCCGTACGCCCACCCCCTGGTTCTGGTGATCAGCGGTATTCCCGATCCGGATTCAGCAGAAGGCGCAGGCGCATTGGCCTTCTTAACCAGTTCGTTGCACAGTGTGCCTGGAGTGTCGGGTGCCGTCTCGAGTCTGGATTGGCCAGATGCTCTGTTCACTGGGAACAATGGGGGCGCCTTGATCATCGTCGGNNGACTGGATGGAAGGTCAGCTTAGGCCGCAATACCCCAATATCAAACTGGAGATTACGGGTGAAGCGCCGTTGACCTTCGATCTTCGCAAGGTCAGTGCAGATGAAGTCAACCATGCCGAGGAACGAGCGATGCCGGTAACTCTCCTGCTGCTGTTGCTGGCCTTCGGCAGCCTTGTGGCCGCGCTATTGCCGCTGGGAGTTGGAGTGTTCTCAATCTCGATGGCGATGGGTGCGGCTGCGCTACTCGCGCATTATCTGCACTTGTCGATTCTGGTGCAGAATCTGGCGACGATGCTCGGCCTTGGCTTGGGCATCGACTATGCATTGCTGATGGTGAGCCGGTTTCGCGAAGCCTTGGCTGAGGGATATGATCCCGGCCACGCTGCCGATATTGCTGCCGGGCAAGCGGGGCGGACGCTGATAATCTCAGCCACGACAGTTGCAATCGGATTTTCAGCGCTGCTGACTGTGCCCATCAGCGAACTACGCTCCATCGGGATAGCTGGCCTGCTGGTAACCGCTTTTAGCGTCATGCTATGTACATTCATTCTGCCTTGGGTGCTTGGTCTGCTAGGACATCGCATTAATGCAGCCAGAGTGAGCCTTCCAGCCAGACGATTCAAAACACGGGACCGCCTGTGCGCGGCGAATGAGCGGTGGGTGCGGTGGGGCAGCATCATAACCCGCCGGCCCTGGACAGCTCTGCTTGTCGCCGGGATTCCGCTACTGATCCTCGCGTTCCAAGCGCGGAGAATCTCTCCCGGGCTTCCCGACCATGGCTCGTTCCCGGCCGCAGCCAAGTCGGTGCAAGCACTGCACACGCTTGAAGGCATGGGGCGGTCGGGTATTGTGCAGTCCCTGCGACTGGTCCTCGAGTTGCCGCCGCAGTCTCCACCGCTCTCGCCGGCTGGCTGGCTTGCCGTCAGTCGCTTGACNNACTGCGGATGCTGTCGACGATGTGCCCGAGTCAATCCGCAAGAGCTTCCTGCGCAGCGATGGCCAAGCTACCTTGATTGAATTGCTGCCCACCGCCTCTCTTTCGCCCAACGAACAGATACGATGGGTACGAGAGGTGCGTTCCTCCGATGTCGCGGCGATGACCGGCGTGCCCGGCGCTGTGTTGCGCGTCGGCGGCGTTCCCGCATTCGACGCAGATTATGACTCNNTATTTGCGGCTGTCAAAGCAATTCTGCTCAATCTACTCTCGGTTGGCGCTTCATTCGGTGCGTTAGTTGTCGTTTTTCAGGAAGGCCACGGCAGCAAACTCTTTGGGCTCGACGGACCGACCGGCACTGTATACCCGATCGTGCTGATTCTCTCGTTTGCCATCGTCTTCGGATTGAGCATGGACTATGAGGTCTTCCTGGTCGCCCGAGTCCTCGAAGAACGGCGGCGCGGTCTATCCGAAAGATCAGCGGTGATCGAGGGCCTGGCACGGACGGCCGGACTCATCACGAGCGCCGCGGCAATTATGATTGCCGTCTTCGCCGCATTCACCATGGGAAGCTTTCTGGTCGTCCAAATGCTGGGCTTTACCCTCGCCGTGGCGGTGTTCATTGATGCTACAGCGGTGCGGGTGGTCGTCGGGCCGGCACTCCTGCAACTTGCCGGCGACTGGAATTGGTGGCCCTTTGGCTTACGTGGGGCCCCGGCAACGTCTGAAAGAGAACTTATCCCGTGACGGCGAACACCGTGGATGCTCCGATGCTCCAGTGGCAGCACAGGGCCTCGCAACAGTCTAGTTAAGCGATTCGATTTATTTCGCCTTCTCTCCTTGAGCGTTGGACGGGCTGATATCAAAATCCTTGCGGGTAAGACTTGCCTTTGCTGAGCCCCGTTCGAATACAAGAATCGAGGAGCCTGGCTTGCCCAGAAGCTTTGCCTCCACTTGCGTCGCAGACCACACGCCGCTGACCTGCCGCAGCCCGTAGTAAATGAATTCCTTCTGCTTTCCTGTCCCGCGAAGCGTCTTCACCTCATGCACAGGGAACAAAATGCTTCGGTCGATCCACGTTGTTACCGAATCATAGTAAGTCCGGTCCTGGGGGCCGGGCATGCTTTTAAGGACAAAGCAATCCCGTGCGCCGTATTTCTCCGGTGCCAGGAGTTCCTGGTTCTTCCAGAAGAACTGGCTCTCTACCATGTCTTCATAGGAGAAGTCTGTTCCCACTAGTGGGTCGTTCCAACGTTCGATTGGCAGCACGCTAACGGCCTTCTCGCCAGGAAGTAACGCCTCGATAGTCACATGCCCACTCACGCTCATATGCAGAAGAAGACTCGTCTTCTCTGAGCCAGGCCCCGAGATCTCGCATAGCAGACGCAGACCATCGGGAAACCAGTGGGCCTTGGCGACAAACTTGTAGTTCGCCCGCTTGCCATTACCTTCCACTCGTGTGAGCCGCCCGGTCGCGCGGTAGTCCAATTTCTCAATACGCTGGCGCGAGCCAGTCAGCACAGTCTCCAGGTCAGGATTCGCCCCGAAGGCCCGCGATGGATGCACCAGCGACAACAGCACCAGCAAAACGATGGACGCTTGAATCGTCCCAAAGGCGCAATTCGCCCATCTGGCCTCCGGATACGAGCCAAACTTGCGGCGGCGAGAGAGCATTACGAAGCGGCGCTGGAAGGTCATGGCTATGTATACACCCAAAGTCCGCCGACCTATCACATTTGAAGTACCGCCGAGCAAACTCAAGTATCATGGTCGAACGGCGGCAAGACGACGCTTCTTTTCACTCGGAGCGGGCACGGCGAAGGTCACAGTCCCGGCAGCGTCGCCACCAGCTATCGGCATGGTTGTGCTCATCATTTGAACACCATCCTCGATGGCTGGGATTCTACAGTAGGTGAAAGTGAGCCAGGAACTCGTCGTCGCGGGGTGATGCTTGATCAAGCCCCGAATCAGCACGGTAATCCCCGTAGCATGCACGGCAACCGTGAGGAACGACAAAACCACTGCGCTGAGGAATACCGAGATCACCTGCTATCCGCCGACAACAACAGATACAAAGCTAATCCAACGGCGTTTTCCGGATGGTCGTTGTGTCCGCCTATATTGTTCTCGTTTTCGTAGTAAGAATTGAATTCAACGTGCTTCCCGACCGGCAAAAGGCATCCCGCATAGAGGGCGTTGTTGCTGCAGAGACGCCCGCTGACATCAGAACAGGACGAAATCAACACACTCGAATGCAGGACGTCGCACAGCGGCCTTCCCGGCTTGCCAATTGAGATGGGGACCGTCGAACGACATCTAATCCTGACCCAGCTCGCGACGAAATCACTTGCCGCTAGCGTTAGGGATCGATCGCGAGTTGGGCTATGGGGATTGCCAGAAGCTACCACGCCAAACGCACCAGAGTAACGCGAGGCGGAGACGCCAACGATGCTTCCATCGAAAACTTTATCATCTCTCAACAAAACCGTTCCCGCTGGCACCGCAGAGCGGTCAACCGAGTGCGGCATCTAGACTAGGGCCGCCTCTCCATCAGTACTTCGGAAGCGACGGGTCGACCTTGTCAGACCAAGCCAGGATACCGCCCGCCAGGTTGTGTACCCGGCTGAATCCCGCCTGGCGCAGGAAAGCCACTGCTTTAGCGCTGCGGCCACCCGTCTTGCAGTGCACCACGATCTCGCGGCTGGACTCCAGTTCACTAACCCGTTTCGGCAAGTCGCCTAGCGGAATCAAATGTCCGCCGAGGTTGCAAATCTGGTATTCATGGGGCTCGCGAACATCAAGGATGTATATGTCTTCTCCCGCGACGAGACGGCGGGTAAGTTCCTCGGGTTGAATCTCGGGGATTCCGGCCATTGTCGATGTCGCCTCTTCTCCTCTAATCCCGCAGAACTGCTTATAGTCGATCAACTCGGTCACAGTCGGATTCGTGCCGCACACCGGACAGTCCAGGTTTTTACGGAGTTTCAACTCGCGAAAGCGCATCGCCAGAGCATCGACCAGCAAGAGGCGACCAACCAGCGGCTCGCCTGATCCCAGAATCAGCTTGATGGTTTCAGTCGCCTGGATTATGCCCACCAGTCCGGGCAGAATGCCCAGAACTCCACCTTCAGCGCAGGACGGCACCAAGCCTGGCGGGGGCGGCTCCGGGTACAGGCAGCGGTAGCACGGGCCATCTTTCGTCGCGAAGACGCTGGCTTGTCCCTCGAAGCGAAAGATCGAACCGTAGACATTGGGTTTTCCGGTGAGAACGCAGGCGTCGTTCACAAGATAGCGGGTAGGAAAATTGTCGGTGCCATCGGCGATGATGTCGAACTCACGGAAGAGCTCGAGAGCATTGGCGCTGCTGAGGCGCGTATCAAATTTCCGCACCGCGACATTGGGGTTGATCTCGCGAAGGGTGTCGGCTGCAGAGTCGAGCTTCTTGCGGCCAACGTCGCTGGTGCCGTGGATAACCTGGCGCTGCAGGTTGGTGAAATCGACGACGTCAAAATCAACGATGCCGAGATTGCCGACTCCGGCGGCGGCCAGATACAAAGCGAGCGGCGATCCCAGGCCGCCGGCTCCAACACAAAGCACCTTCGCCTGCTTCAGCTTGAGCTGACCGTCCATGCCGACTTCCGGCATGATCAGGTGGCGCGAATAGCGCAGGATTTCGTCGTTGCTGAGGGTTGTCGGCTGGTCTTCCGTCACTCGCGCCTGCCGATCTCTTCCTGCAAACGAGCATGTAAACGGTCGCTATAGCCCACGGGCAGTTCGAAAACACGATCGTCGGCGATTAGGATGAGGATGTTCCGGGTTGAATCCAGCACGGCGGCGCAGTGGCGGCAGTGCGCCAGGTGCGTCTCGATGGCTTCGCGCAACGCGGGGTCCACGTTGCCCTCGATGTAGTTGGAGACTTGATCCCACACATGCTTGCAGTTTAGAACCATGATCCACCTGCCCTGCTCCGGAACAAACCGAACAGCCCGCTTCTTTTCGATGCCAATTGCGGCGCAAGAATTTTCTGCATCATCAATCGCGCCCGCAGCAGCCGCGTCTTGATCACGCCCTCGCTGACGCCCAGGGTGACCGCGGTTTCGGCAATACTCAATTCCTCCACGTCGCGCAAGACCAATACCTCGCGATAGATCTCCGGCAGGCTCGCGATTGCCTTCCGCAGAAGCTCGCGTAATTCCTTCCGCTCCAGCGTCTGTAGCGGGACCTCGCGCCAATCGCCGATAACGCTCGGCGTGAAGCCGCCCTCCCCGTCTGGCTGAGAATCATCGGCCGATTCAAACTTGAGCACTCGGGCATGCCGCAGCCATGCGCGGGCCTCGTTGACGGCGATGGAGATGAGCCAGGTGCTGAACTTCGACTCTGCCCTGAAGCTGCCCAGGTTCTTCAGCGCCTTCAGCACGGTCTCCTGCGCCGCATCTTCTGCGTCCTGCTCGTTCTGCAGGATGGAAAACGCTGCGAGGTACACGCTCTTTTCATACGGCCGCACCAGCTCGTGGAAGAGCTCGCGCTCGCCCGCGAGAATGCGTGCGATCAGCTCGGCGTCACGGACTGCCGGCGAAACGCCTTTGCTTCGGCTGCTGCTGGATGCTTCCGTTGCCACGGGCAATCTCACTGCACTCAGGAACGAAATTCTACACGCATTAAGCTCTTGATTCGCCAGCGCGACGGAAGTTACAACTTCACCGATGAAACAAATTGTCGTCTCGGGAGTCTTATCCTTCATGAACACGATCTTGAGAATGCTTGTTGCAGTTGCTGTCCTTGGATTGTGCGGTATCCTGCCGGCTTCAGCGCAGAGCCCGGTCGTCGTGGAACTTTTTACTTCTGAAGGGTGCTCGAGCTGTCCTCCGGCGGACGCAATATTGGTCGACCTGGACCGCCAAAGTGCACAAAGCGGTCGGGACCTCATTCTGCTTGGAGAACACGTCGACTACTGGAATTACATCGGATGGACGGATCGCTTTTCGTCGGCACAGTTCAGCCAGCGCCAAAACGACTACGCGCGAAGCTTTCATCTTGGGTCTGCGTACACGCCGCAGATGGTGATCGATGGGCGCGTTCAATTCGTCGGCAATGAATCCTCTGAGGTCCATCGCAAGATTGACGAGGCGGCCAAGGAACCCAAGCCGGCGCAAGTTCTGCTGCAATGGGAAAAACCTGGGCGCTTGCACGTCGCCGTACAGTCACATTCCGCATCACAGGCGAAAGTGCTGCTGGGCGTAACCGAAGACGGGCTGAGCACCAATGTCGGTGGCGGCGAGAATGGTGGACGGACCTTACACCACGCGGCGGTTGTGCGCCAGTTGCGTGAGGTCGGCAGTACCGGCAAGAACGCCTTCGACAGCACCGTAGACGTCCCGATACACCCCGACTGGAATCCTGCAAAATTGAAGGTTGTGGTGCTGGTGCAGGATTCTGCAAACAACAGGATTCTCGGTGCCGCGCAGGTTTCATACCAGCAATGAAAAGAGCTTCGTTACGATCGGAAGCTGCCGCCTGCCGGAGCCAGACCCTATTGATGGCCGGAAGCTGAATCTACGTACTTGATGAGCAGCACTTCGTTACCGATGTCGCTGTAAATCAACTCATCCACAGTGCCACCGGCCAGCAGAAGACCATATCCCCCAGGGCGCATTCCTTCTGCTTCGCGCTGCAAAATGTGGGCGGCGGGATCGTCAGCCGGATTGGCAATGGCCGCATGGGTGAGCGATTCGCGGCGGAAGCCAGATCCGGGGTCACGCACGTAAAACACCATGGCTCTTCCCGTGCGCACGGCGGTGACCTCAACCACCTGCTCAGGATTAAACGCCGCTCCATGTTCCATTGCGTTCAGCAAAATCTCTCGAAACGCCTGCATCATTTCCTGCCGCGTGTCCTCAGGTAATTGAGCGTTCAACTCATTCGCAAAAGTCATGAGCCGCTCGGCCGTAATGAGGCGGCAATTTACGCGCACGGAGACCCAGCCGGGCTTGGCCGATAGAACCTGTATGTCGTCTCGCCATTGGCTGTCGGAGGCTGCGCTACAGGCCAGGTTCGCGATCTCGTCCGCATCGAAGGGAGGGGTGAAACAGGCGAACACTCGGGCACGCAGCGCGGCAATGACTTCGTCCGGAGTGCTGTGGCGGGCCAGCACGATGCTCTTCAGCCCCGGCCGGATGGCGCGCATCTCATCCAGCAGCGCCAGATCTTCCTCAACCGTACTGTCTGGATGGGTGATGACAACCCCGAACGATCGTTTGCGCAAACGCTGCAGGGCATCGGCATGTCCTGCCGAATGTTCCATGGGGAAACCGATAGCAGAGATTGCACTGCCGATCTCCCGGCTCACTTGCGAGTCACTTCCAATGACCAGAACCCGGCTCATGTTGGCTCCGCTTATCGGAATATCAATCCACCTTGTTCCAGGTGTTGTCGGGATTGTATTCGGTCATGGCAGCCGCAATTTTGGCCGTGTCCGTCCCCAGGTCCTTCTCGTAAACAATCCCGTCCTGATTGACGATGAACGTCATCACACCCGAATTCTGATATTCGGCCGGGTAAGCCACGAACGCGAACCCGCGCGTTAGTTCGCCGTTAGCGACGTAGTCCCGCGCGCCGCCCTTCGCCGCGGCTCCCTGCCTGGTCAGAATGCGGTAATAGTAACCGTGGTAGGGTGCGGGCTGTTCTTGCGGCAGCGTGTAACCTTCCTTGGCGGCGACGGCGAGCATCGGTCCGATGGGACTGGGCTCATCGTTATCGCCGGTCTTCCAGTACAGTCCGTTTTGCTTGCCATCGTCGCTGACGAACTTCATGGCGTAGTGTTTGGTCTTTTCCCCATCGTGGAGTTGGGAAGCGTAGTCGTGCTGCGCATCCACCAGCGAGTACAGGATCTGGATGGCGTCATTCTCATTACGGCCCACGCGCCGGAAGAGGATTTCCTTTTTGCCGGCGCCGGTATCGAAGTACCAGGCACCACCATTGTTCTTGACGATGGGAATCGGGAAGGGCCAGTTCTCTGCACCCACGTAGAGCGTGGCGCTGCCGTCAGGCTCGATCACCACACGATGCATCTTGTCATAGTGGGTGACGAAGTTTGTAATCATGCTCTTGTCTGCTACCGCATCGCCGGTGTGAAGAAGATCGTTGGCGTTGGAACCGAAGAGCGCTGCGGCCGCCTGGCTGTCATTGTTCCTGGCAGCATCGTACAGAGCAAGTACGGCTGCGCCGGGCGAAGCAAAGGTCCTCTCATTCGCTGATTGCGCAAAAGTGAACACGGCGCTGGACAGCACAATCAACCCGACCAGCGCGAGTTGGACGCTTGCCCGCAGGCCGGCGACTCGGCCGGAATGGGCTGCCGAAGTATGCGGTAACGATTGCATCGGTGTGTTCTCCTGCTCCTGGTTTCGGAATCCCATGCTCAACCGCTCTAACGGCGGAATCCGCCGCGATCACCACCACCCCGGCTTGCAGCCGCGCCGCCTCCGCCGCCGCGGTTTCCTTGCAGACTCTGCTGCCCGCGAGCGCTGTTGGTGCGGGTGTTGCCGCCCTGGTTATAGTTGCTGAACGCGCTCGTGCCCGTGCCCCGGTCGGCTTGTTGCCCGTAGCCGCGCGAAGCGTCGTTGCGCTGGCTCTGGTTGTAATTCTGCCGGCTCTGATTTTGGCCGGGGTTCTGGGTGCGGTTCTGCTGGCTGGAGTTCTGGGTGCGATTCTGGCCGTAATTCTGCTGCTGCCCGCGGTTCTGATTGAAGTTGCCCTGTTGACCGCCCCCTGGGTTTTGCCGGTTGTTTTCGCCCAGGTTCTTGTTCTGGTATTGAGGCGCGTCGTACTTCTGATTGAACTTCGGCGTGCTGTAGTTGCTGCTGTTGAAGTTGTTGGCGCGGTTATTGTTGTTGTTCAGATTGTTGCGATTGACGTTGTTAGCGTTGACGTTGTTGCGATTGATGTTGTTGGTGTTGACGTTGTTTCGGTTGTAGTTGTTGGTATTAATATTGTTGCGGTTGACGTTGTTCACATTCACGTTGTTCACGTTAACGTTGTTGTGACCATAGTAGTTGTTGCGATTGACAAACGTGTTCGAGCTGGAGATGTAAGTATTGTGGTTGTACACCACGGTGTTGCTGTGCCAGCCGCATCCCCACGAATTCCAACCCCAACCGCAGCAACCTCCTCCGCCGCTGATTGCTGCTCCCACAGCAATTCCCACTCCGAACGAGATCAGGCTGGTTGCCACCATGTCGGCGGTCGAATATCCGGGATAGACGGCCACCGGCGCTCCATAAACCACGGTCGGATTGTAGGTTGGAACATAGACTACGGTAGGCTGCGCCGGCTGAATGATGATGGTCTGCGGCGGCGGCTGCACGATGACCGTCTGTTGCGGCGGCGGCGCCGATGCATTTGAATCCGCGGGCGGTGGTGGCGGCGCTTCACCCGGAGGCTGGTTCTGCGTCGTGACCGTTTGCTGCTGCGTGCTCTTCAGATTGCCGGACTGCTGCGCCCGCTGACGCATCACCTGCACCGCATTCATAACGCTCTGGGGATAATTGAAGTACGCGTCGCCCAGCGCCGAGGTCCACGACAAGTTCGTAGCCATCTGCTGCAGCACCCCGGAGAACTGCGTCACGCCCTTCACACTCGGGTCCCACGACTGCTGATTGACCGCCTCCAGCAGTTGCTGGCCCTTCAGGCCTGAGTTCTGTTGCAGCCAGGTGTAAGCGGCGCTTACCTGGTCCGGATAGGTCGATGCGGCCAGAACTTGTGCCACCAGGTTGTCAGGAAAGAGCGCGATCGGAGCGACCAACTGATAGAGTTGCTCCGCTGTGGGCATGGCGTTCGTGGCCGCCGGAGCCTGGCCCGCAGGAGTCTGCTGCTGCGCCTGGTTCGACTGCGACTCCTCCGACTTCTTGCAGCCGTCTAAACCGATAACGCTCAGCGTCACGCTGAGGCTGAGAAAGAGAGATAACGCCTGCCGGAAATTTGTCATGCTACAAGTCCTTGATCTGACGATGGGAAAAATGGCCCGATTCTGCCGCGCCTAGCACGTTTACGCGACCATCCTCGTCAACCTACCCGCGATGCGGACGGGCCCGCGTGGACAACTGCATTGTACCCATCTAACCGTATTCGGCAAGCCCTTCAGTACAGCCTTGCTAGTCCGAGTGATTAGACAAGCCGGTAACCAGATCAAAGATTGTATTCCACGATCGTGATCCACTGCGTTGCGGCAATGGGCTCGACTGGAATCCCAGCGGCTGAGGCGAGCTTTATGCGGGAGATCGTCGAAAACCCCGGCGCCACCGCTTAGTAACAACCGGCCGCGCTGTACTTGGCACGCAGTTGTTCGCGGCAAGTACAGCGCAGCCAGAGTGCGGTTAGGCTCCGTTGGTGGAGTGGAGAACGCGGAAGGTGTTTCCGCCGTTGGCCCATATGAGGACCAGGGCATCCTGTCCTTTCGGGACGCTGGTCAGCGCTTTCTGAACATCGGAAGCGCTCCTGGTCTCGTGACGGTTCACGCCCACGATGACCTGCCCAGGCTGCAAACCGGCATCATCCGACGGACTGCCCGGTTGCACGCGCTCGATGACTGCTCCGTGCAGATCATCCGGAGCCTGCAGTTGCTCACGCATTTCAGGCGTCAGGTCGGCGATTCCCACGCCCCAGCGCGGCTTGTCGTTGCTGTTGTCCGCAACCTTGGTTTCGCCGTTGCTGCCATCCATGCCTTCCAGCGTGACCGGCACGGACATCGACTTGCCATCGCGCACGACCTGCAGAGCAATTTGCGTTCCGGGAGTCATCTCGCCAACTTCCATCTGAAGCTGTCCGGCGTCGGTGATCTTTTTGCCGTTGATTTCGGTGATCACGTCGCCGACCTTCAGCCCGGCCTTGGAGCCCGGGGAATCCGGCTCAACTTGCGTGATGACCGCGCCATTGTTGTCGTGGACGTCAAAGAACTTCGCATTTTCCGGCGTGACATCGGTAATGCCGACACCCATCCGTCCGTGGCTGACTTTGCCATAGCGCACCAGCGACTGAACCACCGGATTCACAATCTGCGTTGGAATGGCGAAGCCCATCCCCGAAAACGTACCCGAAGGCGAGATCAGGAAGGTGTTGATGCCGACCACCTCGCCGCGCGCATTCACCAGAGGACCGCCCGAGTTGCCCGGGTTAATGGCGGCGTCGGTTTGGATGAACTGCCCTGGCTTGTGGGGATCGTCATTGTAAGGATCGGGACGATTCAACGCGCTCACGATACCGCGAGTCACGGTAAAGCGGAATCCGTAGGGATTGCCAAAGGCGAGCACGGTCTGTCCGGGGTGCAACGCGGACGAGTCGCCAATCGGAATGTTGGGAAGATTGGTCGCGTCGACTTTGATCACGGCCAAGTCTGTAAGCGGATCGGTGCCCACCACCTTAGCCGTCAGAATGCGGCGGTCGCTCAGCGTGACTTTGATCTCGGTCGGGCTCTCGACCACATGATTGTTGGTAACGATGTAACCATCAGGGGAGATGATGACGCCGCTTCCGATGCCATGCTCGATCCGCGGCTGCGACTGCATCCCCTGGCCGGGTTGCCGGCCCCCAAACTGTTGACCAAAGAAACGCTGCATCTCGTCGGGAATGCCTTCAGTGCCAGCCTGTTGTTTCTCGCGCGAGGTAACAGCGACGTTGACGATGGCCGGCGTTACGCGCGCGGCGACGGCTTCCATGGCCTGGTCGAGCGAAAGCAATGCCCCGACCTGGCTGTTGTCGAGCGGTGCGGTGTTGGACGAGATTCCGGCTCGCGCCGGAGCTAACGAACTGTAAACCACGACTGCGGCGACGAGCGCGAGCGTGAGCGCCACGGCCGCGGGTTGCTTACGGCAAGCTTTCCATCCACGGGTAATCCAAGCTTTCATGTTTCTACTTTCTCCTCCCAGATCAAAAGATTGCGTTAACCGACACTCCCGCCCGGTCGCGGCGGTGTAATATCCGAAAAGCCGAGCGCCTGATTGCTATGAGTGGACCTGGCCAGGTAATGAACGAACGCCGTCGAATTTCCGGCCGCGGTCCGATGTTCGTACTGGGGAGGTTACAACAGAGAATTGGACGACGGTTCTACAGAAACGTGAGCAGAACGGTTCCGGCGACACAATTCTCATGCAAGAAACAACTTTCACTTTTTGGGCGCTCGGGTTCTGTACTCTTGCGCCAGCACCGTTGTTGATTGACTGGCGAATACGGTATCCCTAAGATGAATTGACCCTAAGGTCACAAACCTGATGATCGACAAGGTGATCTCCCATTACCGCATCGTCGAAGAAATCGGCGGCGGTGGAATGGGCGTGGTGTACAAAGCCGAGGACGGCCGCCTGGGCCGCTTTGTCGCCCTCAAGTTCCTTCCTGACGATGTCGCGCGCGACCCCCAGGCGCTGGAGCGGTTCCGGCGCGAGGCCCGCGCCGCTTCCGCGCTGAATC
>PLBD01000192.1 GCA_003135315.1 Acidobacteriaceae bacterium
TGCCTGCGCAGCCGGCACTATGTGAACGTCGTGGTGGCCGGCAAGCATGCGCTGCCGCAATGGCTGACCATGGATGCGGCAGTGGTGCACTGCACGGAAGGCATTGGTATCTGGCAATGGGCCAGCAATGACCAGGATGCCGAACCTGACGTGGTCATGGCCTGTTGCGGCGATACGCCAACGCTGGAGATCCTGGCGGCCGTGTCCATCCTTCGCCAACACCTACCGGATTTGAAGATCCGCGTAGTCAATGTCGTTGATCTGATGAAGCTGCAGTCCAGCAGCGAACATCCGCATGGGTTGAGCGATGCGGATTACGATGCGCTTTTCACCAAAGACAAACACATCGTTTTCGGCTTTCATGGCTATCCGTGGCTGGTCCATCGGCTGACCTACCGGCGGAGCAACCGCAACCTGCACGTCCGGGGCTATAAGGAGGAGGGCACGATCACAACCGCCTTTGACATGCGGGTGCAGAACGATCTGGACCGGTTTCACCTGGTGCAGGACGTCGTGGATCGCCTGCCGCATCTAGGCACTAAAGGGGCTTATCTGAAGCAGCTGATGCAGGACAAGCTCATCGAGCACAAGCAATACATCGATCAGCACGGCCAGGACTTGCCGGAAATCCGCAACTGGAAGTGGCACACACCTAACAGGGGAGCGCCCATCGCTGCGCGCGTGAAGGGCGCGGCATAGTCAGGAGAGATTTCTGTCATGAAGGCTAAGACCGTTCAGCCCGAAGTTCCTCCACCGAAGGTGGATCCGAAGGAGGATCTGAAGACCCTGCCTATGCCCGAGGTGGAAAAGAGGCTCACCACAACCACGGACGGACTGAGCCAGGCTGAGGCCGCCAAGCGGCTGACGCAATATGGTCCCAACGAGATTACCGAGAAGAAGACCAACCCACTGCTGAAATTCCTCTCCTACTTCTGGGGTCCTATTCCCTGGATGATCGAAGCGGCGGTGATTCTGTCGGGCGTGGTCCGGCACTGGCCGGATTTCGGCATCATCCTCGTATTGCTCTTGGCCAACGCCGTGGTCGGCTTCTGGGAAGAGAGCCAGGCGAGCGATGCGATTGCCGCCCTGAAGGCCAAACTGGCCATCAATGCCCGCGTCAAGCGGGATGGAAAATGGACTAACCCCGCGGCGCGCGAACTGGTGCCCGGCGATGTCATTCGCCTGCGTTTGGGGGATATCGTGCCCGCGGATGCACGCCTGCTCGAAGGCGATCCGATACAGGTGGATGAATCGGCCCTGACCGGCGAATCCCTACCCGCCACGCGCAAGCCCGGCCAGGCAGTGTTCTCTGGATCGATCATGCGGCGGGGCGAAATCGGCGCATTGGTGTATGCCACCGGTGAGAAAACCTATTTCGGCAAGACTGCGCAATTGGTGCAGCAAGCCCACACCGTCAGCCATTTCCAGAAGGCGGTGCTGAAGATCGGCAATTACCTGATCATTCTGGCCGTGGCCCTCGTGGCCATTATCATTGCCTTCGCCTTACACCGCGGCGATCCGATCCTGACCACCTTGCAGTTCGCCCTGGTGCTGACGGTAGCCGCCATCCCAGTGGCGATGCCGACGGTCCTGTCGGTCACGATGGCAGTTGGGGCGCGCCTGCTCGCCAGGAAGCAAGCCATTGTCAGCCGCCTGGTGGCGATCGAGGAACTGGCAGGCGTGGACGTGTTGTGCGCCGACAAGACCGGTACCCTGACCCAGAACAAGCTGACCCTCGGGGATCCGTTCGCGGTCAATCAGGTCTTGCCTGAGCAGATCGTGCTCGCTGCGGCGCTGGCCTCGCGGGCGGACGACAAGGACACCATCGATCTGGCGGTTCTCGGTGGCGTGAAAGACCAGAAAGCCCTAAAGAGCTATCAACAGGTCCATTTTCAGCCCTTCGATCCGGTGCACAAGCGCACCGAGGCCACAGTGAAGGGCGCGGACGGCAAAGAATTCAAGGTGAGCAAGGGCGCACCGCAGGTAATTCTCGCGATGGCCGCCAACGTCGGGGCGATCAAACCCGCGGTCGAGAAAGCCATCAACGAATTTGCGGCACGCGGCTTTCGTTCACTGGGCGTCGCACGGGCCGGACAGGACGGCCAGTGGCAGTTCCTCGGGGTACTGCCGCTGTTCGATCCGCCGCGCGACGATGCCAAAGCCACGATCGCCACCGCGCTGAAGATGGGCGTCAAGGTCAAGATGGTGACGGGCGACCAGCTGGCTATCGCACGAGAAACTGCCGCCAAGCTCGGCATGGGCACCAACATCCTCGATGCCAGCAGCCTGGGCGACCTCAAGGCGGACGCTCCCAGCGCGGTCATTGACTCTATCGAGAAGGCCGACGGCTTTGCGCAAGTGTTTCCGGAACACAAGTATCACATCGTTGAGGATCTGCAGAAGCGCGGCCACATCGTCGGCATGACGGGCGACGGGGTCAATGACGCGCCCGCATTGAAGAAGGCCGACTGCGGTATTGCCGTGTCCGGTGCCACGGATGCGGCGCGCGCTGCAGCAGCCATCGTGCTGATAGCGCCCGGTCTTTCCGTAATCATCGACGCCATTAAGGAGAGCCGCAAGATCTTCCAGCGGATGAACAGCTACGCGATCTACCGCATCGCCGAGACACTGCGAGTGCTGTTCTTCATGACGTTGGCGATTCTGATCTTCAATTTCTACCCGGTGACAGCGGTCATGATCGTGATGCTGGCGCTGC
>PLBD01000363.1 GCA_003135315.1 Acidobacteriaceae bacterium
ACGGCGAGTCAGGCAATATTTTCGACGAGCACTACAACGACCAGTGGGACGCTTATTATCACGGACGGACGTTCGCGCTGCCATTCTCGCCGGGCGCGGTGCAGCGCACCGGAGTGCATCACCTGCGGCTGGAGCCATAGGGAAGCGAATAGTGGCGAGCGGTCAGTTACCTCTGCAAGGTGGCAGCTGAGGCGATAACCAGGAGCATGCTCAAGCCTGCATCTAGTCCGTCTGGACGATGCCGTAGAGCGCCCCGGTGAAGTTGATCTGGGTCTGCTGCGGGGTATCGGTGTCCGTGTCGTAGATGCGCAGATAACCGCCTTCAACGGCGTACACCACGTCGCGGCCACTGATCGCCAGCAGCGAGGTGATGGCCCCGCGCGGCGGCAAGGCGGCATCTGCCGTGTTGTTGCTCACGTTCACTACGGAGAGGCAGCCTGCGGTGGTGTTGCTGCAGGAACTCGCCCCGATGTAGAGCTTCTGGTTCTGGGCCAGCGCCATGCTGGTGTGGAAGCCGTCGGAAATCAGCACAGAATTGGCGGTCAGGCGGGTCATGGTGGCGATGTCCACCGCATCAAAGTTGGAGGTGGGTCCCGAGGGAACGGGACTTCCGGCAACGTAGAGCGTTGTGCCGCTCAGCAAGCCGACGCTGGCGCCGCCAACCGGTACGGTGGCCTCAATCGTCTGCGAAGGAATGTTCAACTGCGCCACCGACGCTGGCCCGCTCGAATTGCATTCCGGACCGCAATTCAGGACATAGGCAGTATTGCTGTCGGTACTGAAAAACGCATTGATCGGGCGGGCGAAACCGGGAATGCTCACGTAGCTTATGGGGCTGGCGGTGGTGTCAATCAGGGTAAGGGAATCGGAGTTGTTCGAGAACACCAGCAGATATTGTCCACTGGGACTGATCGCAACAGAATTGGCGGCGGCCACCGTGTAGTTCGCAGTATTCGTACCAGCCGCTACATTCCACACCTGCACCAGACCGTTGCGGCTGCCGCTCACGGGGGCGCTGGGTATGGGCGCGTACACGGTAGTGCTGTCGGGCGAGAAAATGGCCATCGAGGCGGGGCCGATCAGCGGCAGGTCGCCCGTTGTCACGGCCGTGGAATTATCCACTATCCATAACGCCTCAGTATCGGGATCGTAGGCCAGGGTTGTGTTCTTGTTAGGGCTCTCTACCATGAAGGTTACCGTGGTAGAGATGGCAATGGTCACGGGCGATCCGGCCACAACCTGCCCGGCCGAGTTCGTGGTTTCTGGCGTGTAGGCAGTAGTATCGTTCTGCGTATCGACGATTTGCAGATTTCCCGTATAGCTGTTGCTGATGTAGGCGGCGTTCTGAACGCCGGTGGGCGTGGTGGGAGTGCCGCTGCCGCCGCACGCTGCGATCACGAGAACGCTTATCAGTGCGGGAACGAGTATCGCCAGGCGCTTTAAGCGCTTGCCTGCTAACACATTATGATTCGACATGAGCTGCTTTGGTCGGTTGGATTATAACAGAGCGCGGCATGGGCGCCGGTTGCGAATGGATGGCACTTTCGCTTGATTTGCGATAAAGTCTCAACAAGCTTTCCGCTCTGATATCTTCGAGACACCATGTCATCAGGATTCCTCTCCCGGTTGCAGAAGGGCGCTGTTTTATGCGACGGCGCCATGGGGACCCTGCTGTACGCCAAGGGTATCTTCATCAACCGCTGCTACGACGAGCTGAACCTCTCAGCCCCCGATCTGATCCGCGGCATCCATCAGGACTACCTGAAGGCGGGAGCCGAGGTCATTGAAACAAACACCTTTGGCGCCAATTCGTTTCGCTTGTCCAAGCACGGATGTGTGGACAAAATTGTCGAGATTAACCGTCAAGGCGCGCGCCTGGCCCGCGAGGCGACCAAAAGCTTCGATGCCCTGGTGGCCGGCGCAGTGGGCCCGCTGGGAGTGCGCATCGAGCCGCTGGGCAAGATTTCCCTCGCAGAAGCCCGCGACGCTTTCCGCCAGCAGATCGCCGCGCTCAACGAAGAAGGCGTCGATTTGCTGATTCTGGAAACCTTCGGCTATCTGGAGGAACTGCATCAGGCCATTCTCGCTGCGCGCGAGGTGAATCCGGAACTGCCCATCGTGGCGCAAGTGACCATCGATGAAGACGGAAATTGCCTGGACGGATCCAGTCCCGAGCACTACGGGCCGCAGATGGAAGCCTGGGGCGCCGATGTCATTGGCTGTAACTGCAGCGTGGGTCCGGTCGCCATGCTCGACGCGCTGGAGCGCGTCCGCGCCGTCACCACCGCGCCGCTTTCCGCGCAACCGAACGCCGGAATTCCGCGCTCGGTGGAGGGCCGCAACATTTATCTCTGTTCGCCGGAGTATATGGCGAACTACATGGAGCCGCTGGTCAATGTCGGAGTTCGCCTGATTGGCGGCTGCTGCGGCACCACGCCCGAACACATTCACACCATGAAGCTGTTCCTCAAGGTGGGCGCAGCGCGGGCCTCGTCGTACAAAGTAGCCAAGACTACCGAAACGAAACCCGTGGATCCGCCGCCGTTGCGCGAGCGTTCGGCCCTCGGCCGCAAGGTTGCCGACGGCGAGTTTGTGACCATGGTGGAGATCGTTCCGCCGCGCGGTATCGACGCCAGGCGCGAGTTGGAAGGCGCGAAGTTCCTGAAGTCCGTGGGCGTGGATGCAATCAATATCCCCGACAGTCCGCGCGCTTCAGCCCGCCTGAGCAATCAGGCACTCTGCCTGCTGGTGAAGCAGGAGGTAGGGATCGAGCCCATCCTGCATTACACCTGCCGCG
>PLBD01000050.1 GCA_003135315.1 Acidobacteriaceae bacterium
CATTTTTTTACAATCGGAGCGGTGGGCCCTCGCCCTGATTGGAGGCCTTACTACAATTCCGCTCGCCATGGACGTGATCGGCAAGAAGAGCGCAGAGGAAGTCAGGCGGGCCGCTTAGACCGCGGTGCGCCATGGCGCGGTGGATGATGGCATCGGCGGGGACACTTCGATAAAGTGGTGCAGCTAGTAGATCGTACGACGGCTGACCACGGGCCCTTGATCAGGGGGTTCTAAATGCTAGCCAATCGGGACGCAAGCTTACAGACGACAATCGCCCCAACGCTGTTTGCCCATCGTGAGCTCAGCGATGGCTCGGTCGATTCCATCTGCATGAACTGCTTTCTCCCCATCTCGCGCTCCGGGAGCGGTTTGAAGATTACCGAGAGAGAACTGGTTGCGATGGAAGCCGCTCACAGGTGTGAGGGATCAAGCAAGGCGAAGCGGTTGTAACAAGGTTGCCGCTGCAGGATGCAACCCGGCCGGCCAAAACATCTCACAGCAGATTTTGGGGGAAATGTGAGTATCCCAGCCCGCGAGTTCGCCCATCGCTATCCCGATAACGGTAGCGTCGAATCCATCTGCCTTAGGTGCCTGCTAATAGTGTGCAGCTGCCGTGGGGTGGAGCAGATGATGCAAGAAGAAGCCAAACACGTCTGCCAGCCCGATGCCGCGTCAACATGCAGTAGTAGTTCGGAGATTATGCGCGCCCGCCTGATGCTTCGCATGCGCCACCCGCGAGGGAGGCGGTCAAGCTAAGTCCCCAACATTTCGCTCAGTTTGGTGATGTGGAAGAGGTCTTTGACGCGGGGCGAGAGGTTGATGAACTCCAAAGTGCAATAGGCGGCGGCGGCGGCCGAAACCTTCAGCCCAACCAGTGTGCCCAGGCCGGAGCTGTCAACGAAGTCCACGTCGCTGAGGTCGAGGATGATGCGGCGGCATTTCGGGACCATGGGCTTGACCAGTTGCTTTAACTCCGGCGCGGTGTCGGCGACCACGCGGCCGTGACACTTGATGGTGGTGGTGTCGCCTGCCATTTCCACTTCATAGCTGAAGAGCGGGGATGATGGGGTTGCCATAGTTGCCTCCTCACGAGCGCGGCTGGGCCGGGATTGCAGCGGCCGCGCAGAACGCTTTCCGGCGCGCGCGATGGTTGTATCGCGACCCATCATTGTACTGCTACCCTCTGCTTATGCCGAAGTTCCTCTTCTGGAACCTGAACCAGAGCAATATTCCGGAGATGATCGCGCGGCCACCACACTTTAAGGCCATTGACATTCATTCGGACTCGACGTAAAGTCTCCTCACTTTAACCGCTCCCAGCGCACCTCTTCGGAGGATGCGTTCTTATAGCAGGACCAGGAATGTGGTTTGCGCCTGCCTGGTCCCAGAGATAGCTGTCGATTCTCTGTACGACAACTCAGTATTTTGCAGTGAGAATTAGGACTGTCGCCAGACGGCCACGGGATAGTTCTGGCTCTAATTGCCGAGTGGTAGCTTGCCGCGAGCAACTATGTGCTCGTACGCCGGGGGAGAGCCACGTGAGAACCGTCCATATTCGGTATGGCCGTTTTGTCTGTGTTCTTCACCGAGCGGAAAGCGGAAGAGCCTGTTCCGAGCGAAGCCGGGGGAATGAGGGCGCCAGTCGGTTCTTATTAATGAGGGGGGAACGGAATGCCGGGATTTGCTGGTTTTGATCGCTCGGACTATCCAGGGGACTCAGTCATGAATTGGCTGAAGGCCAACACAAACTTGGTTTGGTGTGGGTATTATCTTGCCCCGGCACCGAGTCATGGAAGTACCACGTGGATGACTAAGCGAGCCGCTCTCCAAGCCGCCGGTTGGGGCGTCGCTCCGATTTTCGTGGGGCAGCAAGTCACTGGTCCGGGCAGTCAGAATCCTTCCGCCGCAACTGGCGTGACGGATGGTAACCAGGCCGTATCGCTGATGGTAGCAGAGGGATTCGCATCTGGGTCGTGCGTATATCTGGATTTAGAGAATGGACCGCCGCTTACCGATCTGCAGCGGGACTACGTCGCGAACTGGTGCGACACAGTTCAATCGGGCGGCTATCAGCCGGGAGTATATTGCAGTCATTTGCTAGCTTTTGATGTCCACACCCTGCGTTCCGCTTGTCGAATCTGGGCATTTAAGGTGCAGACGAATCAGTCTCACCCAGTTCCGGCTCCGTTCCCGGACCCGAATCCTTCCGGTCGCGGATACATCGGTGCCTATGCTTGGCAACTGGGTCAGAACTGCATCATCACGGTGCCACCGGCGAATCTGGCATCTCTCGATGTTGATCTGAACTCGGCAATCGTTCAGGATCCCGGGGCCCCCTGACACGGGCTCATGAGACTTTACGGTGATTGGATGACGACGTTTTGGGAGCAGGCATTGCCAACTTCATGCGGAGCGTTCATGTTATGAAAAAGCGTCTCGCCGTTATTTTGTCCCAATTCTCTTCTTGTTCCCAGGGCCTAAAGTTCCACGCCTTGCAGCAGAGGATTTCTACTTTTCCTGGTTCGGTAGGCTCCGCAACTGAAGGTCGTGCCGATCCCTGCGGATCTTTCCTGCAAAGAACGCTATCGTTGGCGCTTATTGCCCTCGTCCTGTTTCCTGTTGTAGGGTGCCTTAACGCTACCTACGCACGCAATAAAGCCTGGAAGAAGCAATTTACTTATCTGCAGATGGTCCAGAAGGAAGTGACGATCGGCGCCAAACCTCCTATTACCTGCCCGACCGGCTCTGCAACAAACCCCAGCTTGGACTGGTACCAGCAGGCTACTTGTTATCTCCGAGACACCACGGTGGATCAGGCAACGAGGATGGCCGTTCGAAATGCCATTCTGGAAAATTTTGTAACGCTAATAAATCACATTTACGGTGACTTTGAACACGACATAGTCGCGGACCGGGCGACGCTCGATACGGGATTTGACGCCGCAAACCTAGGATTAACTGCCGCAAGTTCAGCGACGGGACTTTCTGTTCTTGCCACTGTGGCTACAGGCACACTGGGGCTGCAGCACGCGATTGCCACCAACTACTACCAAGGGCAAACGCAGCTCGTGATTAATGCCAAAATGCAACAATTGCGATTGCAACAGCTAGTTTTGATCCGACAACATGAAACGCTTCCGGTCACCTGCCCGGCCCCCCCGGCTGGCTCCCCTGGGCAGGCCGTCAGCCCTACTGGAGGCGCCCAAGGGCAGTGCTACAGTCTCCAGCAAGGAATGAATGAGGTTCAGGACTTGTTTTATGCGGGGACAGTGCATAGGGCGCTCCAAGAAATCAGTAACCAAACTGGAGCTCAGACGGCCGACGCCCAGAAGCAGCTGAAATCTCTGACGACGCAGGCAACGGCTGCGGGTCAACTCTCGTTGGAAGGTCTAGCTCGCGCCACAGCTGCCGCATCACAGCAAACGGTTACAGTCACTGCCCAAGACCAGACGGGGAATACCGCGAGCGGTTTTGTAGGAACGGTCCACTTTACAAGTACGGATACCAATGCGACGCTTCCAGGTGATTACACATTTATGGCTGGAGATGCGGGAGTGCACCGTTTTGCTGTTGTATTTCGATCTGCGGGAATGCAGTCCCTAACCGTATCGAGCAACGCGATATCCGCCACTACGTCAACGAACGTGCAGCTGGCGAGCCCGCCAACTCAATTCTCATTGCAGGGTCTAACTGGCCCCATAGCTGCCGCGTCACAGCAAACGGTCNNCGAGTACCGATAACAATGCGACGCTTCCAGCTGATTACACATTTGTGGCTGGAGATGCAGGAGTGCACCGTTTCACGGTGGTATTCCGGTCCGCGGGGAGTCAGTCATTGACCGTATCGTCAAGAAATATGACACCCACGACGGCATCGATGACCGTCCAGTAACGTCGAGGGTCGGCTTAGGTGAGGATGACAAGCTGAACTCTCACGACTAAAAAGCCTCGACACTCAGGACTCATATGTGTGAGATTTTCAGGGTTACCTGCAGGCGTATCGTCCAGAACATAGGTTGGCTGGTACTTACGCTATTCTGCTCGGCGTTTTCCTGTCATGCGGCTCCTTACAGCCTCTCACCCCGAGGCACAAAGGTCGAGCAACAGGTGGCGCAGAAAAACGCCGTTTTCTGGGAACGGACGGTCTTGCAGCTAGCCACTAACGGAACTCTCATCTTTGCGGAACCAGTTCACGAAGAGATTACTGCGCGCATGTTCGATTGTGAATCCGGTTGCAATGACGTGGAGGCGGCGGCGGAATGGGCCGGACTGTACACAATCGCCGGTGTAAGATGGAACGACGACCCGCCTTTCCAATTGCAAAAGGATGAGGCTCAATACACCTCCTGCAAAACGGGTCAGACGATTCGATTTACAACCCAGCCCCTCTGTTGGTATCAGCTTTTTACTGCGGCAAAAAAGGCTGCGGTGCGGGGGCAGGTGCCGAACGCAGCGTCCCACTCTTCTTTGCTTGCTCGTTCCCATTTCGGCGACCTGCAATTTTTCCATTC
>PLBD01000121.1 GCA_003135315.1 Acidobacteriaceae bacterium
GCGGAGCGGGCTACCGCTTCGAAATTCCCAAATCGTAAAGAGCGGCAAAGCGTGAAGAGTCGCATCTTCGTAAAGTTGTTCCTCGCGGCCCTGGTGGTGATCGCGGCATGCACGGTCTCGCTCGATCTGCTCATCGGCCGGACGTGGGAGGACATGCTGCGGCGCGAGCTTGAAACCTCCTTGCGGCAGAAGACGCAGATGTTCGCGTTACGGGTTGAGAGCGCACCGCCAAGCTCGCTGGGAAAAATAACCGGACAAACGGCGCAGGCAGCGGGGGCGCGGATCACGGTCATTGACGCGACCGGGAAGGTCCTGGCCGACTCCGAGGCCGACCCTGGGAAGATGGACAATCACGCAGGCCGTCCAGAATTTGTGGCGGCATTGCAGGGGCAGGTGGCAAGCTCCACGCGCGTCAGCAAAACCCTCGGTGTCGATCTGCTTTACGTGGCCGCGCCTATTCCCGGCGGGGCGGTGCGCATGGCGTATCCTCTCAGCTCGATCCGCGAGGCCAATCGCGAAATTCGCCGCGACCTTATGGAAGGCTCGGCTGTCGCTGGACTGCTCGCGCTTCTCCTGGCATTTATTGCAACCCAATCAATCGGGAAGAGACTGCTTCGGATCACGGATTTTGCCGAACGCGTGGCCGCCGGCGATCTATCAGCGCGGATCCAGGAAGGACCGGGCGACGAGATTGCGCATGTGGCGTCGGCGCTGGACAAGACCGCGCGCAAGCTGGAAGAAGGATTCAGCGCGCTGGAAAACAGCCGGCAGACTCTGGAGACGCTGCTGAACTCGATGCAGGAAGCTGTGATCGCGGTCGCCCAGGACGAGCGAGTCTTGTGGGCCAATCAGCGCATGGAGCGCCTGCTGCCCAGCGGCGTGCGAATGGGTGCTCCGCTGGTGCAATCGGTGCGCGACCCGGAAATCCTGGCGTCGGTGCAGGCCGCCCTGACCACCCGCGATGTGACAGTGGCCCGCGCAGCGAAGATTTTTTCCGGCCGCGTTTTCGACGTGACCGCCGCTCCCATGCCAGGTGGAGGCGCGGTGGCGGTGTTGCACGATCAGACCGAAATTGAACGGGTGGAGAAGACGCGGCGCGACTTCATCGCCAATGTTTCGCATGAGCTGCGAACGCCGCTGACTTCGATTCAGGGCTACGCCGAAACCCTGCTGGAAAGCCGCGAGATGCCAGCCGACCAGCGGGACTTCGTGGAAGTAATCCGCAAGAATGCTATGCGCATGGCGCGGCTGACGGAAGACCTGCTGGTCTTGGCGCGAGTGGAGTCGGGCGAGCAGAAGCTCAACTTCCAGACTGCCCTGCCGAACCAGTTGCTGGACGATGCGGTGCAGACCTTTCACGAACTGGCGGCCGCTCGCGGCATCGAACTTTCGGTGATGAATACCGCGTCCTCGGCGGTGCTGGTGGACCGCGACGCCATCCACCAGGTGTTCACCAACCTGATCGACAATGCACTGAAGTATGGCGATCAGGGTGGCAAGGTGTTGGTGGGGGCTTGCGAATCGGAAGATGGCGTGCAGTTTTATGTTCGCGACTTTGGCTCCGGCATCTCCAGCGAACACTTGAACCGCCTGTTCGAACGATTCTACCGTGTGGACAAAGCGCGTTCGCGCGAGTCCGGCGGGACCGGTCTGGGTCTGGCGATCGCCAAGCACGTGGTGAGGGCGCACTCCGGCACGATTCGCGCCGAAAGCGAGTTGAACCACGGATCGACTTTCTACTTCACTTTGCCGCGGCAGCACGTGCCGGTGACGGCATGAAGAATTCCAGGCTCGTTGAGCGGGTGCAAGCCCGCGTTTGCAGACGGCTGAAAGAGTCGAAAAAGCAGATTCCTCGCGGGCTGAAGCCCGCTCGGAAAGACAAAAACCAGCCGCTTATCGGCACGACTGAAGTCGTGCCCTGTTACAAAGCACTCCCAAAGTTACCTCAGCGGCTAAAGCCCTCTCATCTCCTAACCCAACTGCACCGCTGAAGCGGTGCTCCACCCAAATCCAAGAGGTGTGAATTGCTGTAGATGGTGTTCGTAGCAATTGCACTACGCCTGGGCTGTGAATTAAAACGAACTTAACCTGAATTTCACGAAGAATTCATAAGCTCGGGTTATTCTGCATCTAATCAGCCTTCCGCTCGATACCGGTGCCGGCTCGCGAGAGCCTGGCTCAGACAAAACTCGCACAACCTGTGACAAGTTTATGAGAGCAGAATGAGTTCAGCCAAAACTGTTCCCCCCGGCCCAGAAGCAATCTGCGCAGAATTGCAGGAGCAAACTTTGCAAGCTTGCCGAGTGGCGAGAATTGCAGCAGGAATTGTTGCCGAGGGAATTGCGACCGGAGTTCCGTCCGTCCTGGACGGAGTGCGGGAGCGGGAGAAAGAACTGGACACCCTGGACCGCGTCATCGATCAGGGAGTGACTTCCGTTATCACCCAGGTGGGCCCAGAACATGCGCGCGAACTGTTGGCGTGCCTGAAGTTCATCATCGACCTGGAGCGCATAGGCGACCTGCTGCTGAACTGCAGCAACCGGGCAGCGGCCGTGGGCAGCCGCATCGAGTTGCAGGACATTCGCGACCTCACCGTGATGGCATCGCGACTGGAGAAGATGCTGGGCGACGTACACGACGCGTTCAGCCAGCGCGACCTGAATCGCGCGCTCGCGGTCCTGCGCTCCGATGCCGAACTCGACCGTTTGCGCAATTTGATATTTCTCAGACATTTGGAAAATCATGATGGCATGCCGCGGCAAGAGAGCTTCCATGTATTGTTCATGACGCAAGCGCTGGAGCGCGCTGGCGATCACGCTAAGAACCTGGCCGAGGAAGTTTGTCACCTGGTCAGCGGACACAGTGTTCGCCACGTGCTGCGCGCCTACGACAAGCCTGTGGAGCAGATGTTTATCGAAGATCTCAAGCGCCGGCAGAAGAACCCGGCCTAGCCGGGTGAAATTTTTCGACAAATGGTCCCCAGTTGCAAGTCTTACAATCTAAGCGGGTTTCGGCCACGTAGGTCCCAGTGTTCATGCTAAATTCACTACGTTGTAACAGATTTGTAATAAAGCGGGCGTAGAACGACAATTGGATTCATTTCGCAAAATTTCAGGAGGAAATTACGTGATTCGCTCTCTTAGGGTGCTTCTCTGCATCGCTGTGCTTGCCAGCTGCGCGTTAGCGCAGACAAAGTTAAACGGAGCCGGCGCCACGTTCCCGAACCCGATTTATACCAAATGGTTCAGCGAGTACCACAACCTCCATTCGGACATCGAGATCAACTACCAGTCAATTGGCAGCGGCGGCGGCATTCGCCAGGTACAAGCCGGAACGGTTGATTTCGGGGCCACTGATGGACCCATGACCGACGAGCAAATTGCGCAGTCCAAGGTCAAGGTGCTGCATGTTCCGACGGTTCTGGGCGCCGTGGTGCCTGCCTATAATATCCAGGGTGTGAGCGGCGACGTGAAGTTTACGGGCGACATTTTGGCGGATATCTACCTGGGAAAGCTTACGAAGTGGAACGACCCCAGGATCACGAAGATCAATCCCGGCATGAAGTTCCCCGACTTGAACATCACGGTAGTGCATCGCTCGGATGGCAGCGGCACATCTTACATCTTTACCGACTATCTTTCTAAGGTCAGTGCCGATTGGAAAAACACGGTTGGCAAGAACACTTCGGTGAAGTGGCCTGTAGGAATCGGGGGCAAGGGCAACGAAGGCGTTGCCGGTTCGATTCGGCAGCTGCCCGGATCGATCGGCTACATCGAGTTGATCTATGCCTTGCAGAATAAGATTCCGTTTGGCGTGGTTCAGAATTCGTCCCACAACTTCATTAAAGCAAGCCTGGAGAGCACCACCGCGGCGGCTGTAGGAGTGAACATGCCGGCTGATTTCAGGGTGTCGATCACCAACCCTCCCGGCAAAGATGCCTATCCCATCGCCAGCTTCACCTGGCTGTTGATTCCTACCAACCCTGCGGACCAGAATAAGGGCAAGATCCTGAAGGATTTCCTGTTCTGGATGCTGGATAAAGGCCAATCCATGACGCAAGCGCTGTCCTATGCACCGCTGCCGAAGGATGTTGTAGTGAAGGAGAAGGCGGCGATTACCTCGCAGGTGAAGCCGTAAGAGGCAGCAATTAGCAACTAGCAACTAGCAATTAGCAGAATCGGGTGATACCCGTTCTGAACGCTGAATGCGAAGTGCCAAGTGCTAGACGCGCAAGGCCAGCCGCCGTCTTCTATAATCAAGTATTCGCCATGACGGTTGCGACGTTACAAGATAAGTTGACGGCCCTGGGAGCGCGCATGGGGAACTATCGCGGCGCGGAGACGCCGGCCAGCTTCGGCGATGTGGTGGCCGAGTTCAAGGCGTTGCTTGAGGGCTGTGCCGTGTTCGACATGAGCTGGCAGGCCAAGCTGATCTTCAGCGGCCGCGACCGCGTGCGCTGGCTGAATGGGATGATCACGAACAACGTCCGCGACATGGCGCTGGGGCATGGAGTTTACAGCTTCATCCTGACGCCGCAAGGACACAATCAGGGCGATCTGGTTGCCTACAATCGCGGCGACTATCTGCTGGCAGCGACGGATCGCGAGCAGGCGCCCAAGATTGCTGCGGTGCTGCAGCGCTACATCATCATGGATGACGTCGAGATCGAGGACATCAGCGACAAGCTGGGCGCGATTGGGGTTGCCGGTCCAAAGGCGAGCGAAGTTTTGTCCAAAGCGGGCATCGACGTTGCGCAGCTTCAGGCTAGGCAGGTGATGGACACGGTCTGGCGCGAAACCGGGATTTCGGTTGCGCGCAATACACATCCTCAAATGGATGGCTACGAGATCTGGCTGGCTTCGGAACAGGCCGAGAGAGTTTGGGACGCGCTAACCTCCGCCGGCGCTACGCCTGTGGGAAGCGATGCGCTGGAGATGTATCGCATCGCGCGTGGCGTGCCGCGCTACGGAGTCGATTTGCGCGAGCGCGATCTGGCGCAGGAAACGGGCCAGGAGCATGCGCTGAGTTTCACCAAAGGTTGTTACATCGGGCAGGAGATTGTGGAGCGCGTTCGCGCCCGCGGCAACGTGCATCGGACGTTCGTCGGTTTTGAAGTGCAGGGCGAGCCGCCGCCGCCAGGGACAAAAATTCGCGCCGGCGACAAGGATGTGGGCGAGATCACAAGCGCCGCGCCGGTGCCATTTCCCGCCGGCGGCAGGACGCTGGCCCTCGGCTATCTGCGCCGCGAAGTGGCAACGGCTGGCGCGACGGTGCAGGTTGGCGAGCAGAGCGCCACGGTGAAGACACTTCCATTTGCAATATGAATTAATCACAGAGACACAGAGTCACAAAGAAATGAAGGCTGTAAGGCACGGATGAATCCGCGCCCTTTCGAAGCCGGATGAAATTGAAACACTACTTGATTTTGAAATCCTCTGTGGCTCTGTGCCTCTGTGGTGAAATAGGAGTTTATGGCAGAAAAAGAGAAGAAACCTGAATTTGTAGTGACCGATCGCCGACTCTTCAGCACCGACGGCGAGCTGCGTCAGGACGTGGTGGAAGCCGAGGAACGTCGCGAGGAACGTGAGCGCGAAACCAGGGAAGCGCAGCAGCGCGTGAATGAAGAGCGCGCGGCGCAAAACCACGCCCCGCAAACCGCGCCTGTTGCCGCAGCAGCATCGCCTGAGGAGCCGGAGGTCCAGGCCCCGAGCGCACAGGAGCAGCAGGCCTCGGCTGCGGCGTACAAGGAGTCCACGCGCGAGATTGACGCCGAAATCGAGAAGGAGATGCGCAAGCAGGGCCAGCCGCATCGCGCGCAGGACTTCGAGATAACCTTCGAGAAATTCATCGCGTCGTTGTACATGACGTCGCTGATGCAGCTTGGACTGGCGGCGCCGCAGGGGGCAAAGCCGGAAGTAGATTTGCTGGGCGCGCGCCAGACCATCGACACGATCGCCCTGTTGCAGGAGAAGACCAAAGGCAACCTGACGCCCGCGGAAG
>PLBD01000217.1 GCA_003135315.1 Acidobacteriaceae bacterium
CCAGCACAAAGTGGCCGTCCAGGAGGATGGCCTCAATGCGGGTCAACATGCTGTAGTCGCGGTTCAGGTGCGTCCAGCGAGTTTGCACCATGCCGATCGTGGGATTGGCGAAGTGATGAATCACCTTCATCAGCCAGTCGGACGGAGGCATGAAGTCGGCATCGAAGATGGCGACGAACTCGCCGGTCGCGGTCTTCAGGCCCTCGTCGAGCGCGCCCGCCTTGTAGCCTTCACGATTGGTGCGATGGTGATGGCTGATGTTGTGTCCCATCGCAGCGTAGCGTTCGACCACGCTGCGCGCGACCTCGACAGTCTCGTCGGTGGAGTCGTCGAGCACCTGGATCTGCAGCCGGTCGCGGGGATATTCGATCTTGCAGACGCAGTCGACCAGGCGATCGACGACGTACTGCTCGTTGAAGATCGGCAACTGGATGGTGACGCGCGGCAACTCCGCGAAATGCGACTCGGGTTCCGTGATCTTGTTCTTGCGGTGCTTGTAGTAAAGATAGACAAGCTGGTAGCGATGCATACCGTAAATCGCCAGCAGGATGAGGACAATAAAGTACGGAATCAGCAACAGCATGTCGAAGGCGTTGGCTTGATACAGGCCCTTGAAGGTGGGATCGAGAAAATGGGCCTTCATGTAATGGCGAAACCCGTGAGGTTCCACCAGCACGCAAGCGAGCAGGCTGACGACAGCGTTCAGAAGCGTACTCCTGGAGCAAACGTCGAAGAACGGCCGGAGCGTAGCCCGAGCCGAAGGTCACAAAAGCTCTATCACCGTAGATTGTATCTGACGCGAGGGAAGAACCTCTTGTTCCTCTCGAATTCACTCGTGGCCAGAGGGTGGAGCACCGCTTCAGCGGTGCATCTGCGGCTGGGTAAACTGAACCTGGCTTTAGCCGCTGAGGTAACGGGAAACCTTACCTCAGGCGCTAAAGCGCGGAGCACATTGTGCGCCCCTGAATGCACGCCTGAAGGCGTGCTCCATCCATCGCCGGAGAGCAGGCGAGCCGAGCTTGTTCCGGATTCCATTTACAATAGTGGAAAGAGCCGGCGCGCGAAGGTGATGCGAATCCCAAACAAGCTATGCGGCGCACTATTCTGTTTCGCTCTCAGCGGCATGGTCACGCTGAGGGCGCAGACCTCGCCTGCGGCCTCGCCGGCGAGCGCAACTTCGCAGTCCAGCTATCCCGAGAAGGCTTACCTGTCGGCGACGCGTTACATCAGCCAATATTTCGACTTCAGCTTTGACTTTCCTTCCGGCCTGCCGCTTCAGCCCATCGCGCTGCCGGCGGCGCGCGACGGCAGCATTCCACTCCTGGAGCTTGCCGGCCCGCCTCCCGCTGACGCCGAGATATCGATTTCGGCGATTCCCACCGCCAGCGGCAAAGACCAGGATGCCAAAACCTTCTTGCGCGCGGCGCTCGACCAGGAACTGTATCGCGGCGTGGAAGAACTGCGCGGCTTGTCCAAGTACGCCCTTGCCGGACATCAGTTCTATTTTTTCCAGACGCGGCGCGGCATCGAACAACACTTCCTGCTGGCAACCACTTCGGGCGACTACATCCTGCGGGTGTTCCTGGGGGCGCACGACGACCAGACACTCAGGCAACTGGTGACGGCCTTCGAACGTGTAGTATTTTTCGCGCCCGCGGACTTGCGTCAGTACGTGGATGCTGCCGCCACGCCCTACGATGGACCCGCGATTTCCTTCCATCAGTTGGAGGCGTGGGAAGCGGATCCGCCGGCCAGCCACATCGATCCGGGAAAGATCAACGGCGACTTCTACGAGAACCCGACCCTCGGCTTCAGCTACCGCATCCCGCAAGGGTGGACGCCGGAAGCGGAAGGCGCAGTGCAGCCCGCCGTGGAACGCGACCGCGCCAAGGAAAACTTCGGCCGGCCGCGCGTGGGCCGCAACGAGCACCGGCTCCTGGACGCCTGCCGCAGAACCCTGTTTTCGGTGTGGGCCCAGCGCCCGGCGAAGGACGGCCAGCTCTCCTTCGACGAATTTCAGGAGGTGACGGTTTCCGCAATCGCGCTCGCCTGTTTCCCGCGGATGAAGTTTCCCGACAGTGCCGACGACCAGCAGGCGGCGAAGAATTTTCTGCTGCAATTCGGTTTGACGCATCCCATCATCGACGATATGCGAGACGCGAAAATCTTTAACGACAGCGGCAACGTCTTCCTGATGATGCAGGGCACGGTCGGGTTTCAGGTGCCGAACGACGCCCTTTCGCGGCGTTTGTCGGTGGCCATGGCGATCACGCAGCGGCGCGGATACTTGCTAACCTTGTTTTTCGCGGCGCCGCACAAATCGGAGTTGGAGGCTTTGACCAGGGAAAGTGCAAGTTTTGATCCTGCGCCGCCGGTCAAAGCGGCGGACGCCTCGAAGCCCGGAGGCGGAGCCACGGGAGAAGGTCCTCCGGCGGCAACGACTCCGCAGGGAGCAGCTTCCGGCTCGAGCGGCGCGCCGCAGGCGTCCTCGGCTGCCGGTACAAGCGAATCAGCACCGGCGGATGCTTCGACTTCAACGGCAGCGAGTTCCGATCAATCGCAGCCGGCCAACTCAGCCCGTCCCACGCTTCTGCGTCCGGGGGAAACCATGCAGAGCCAGCAGGGAAAAGGCGCACCCATCTCCCAGCAGAGACTGTCGCAGTAGCATCGGCCAACCAAGGGGCAAGAATCGATTGAAGGGGCGCGGTCGCCGGAGTGACGCTTTGTATCAGAGCACGGCTTTAGCCGTGCCGCAATGGGCCAATACATAAGTTTGGACTTTAGCCCCTGACGCATTTTGTTTTGCAGGGCTAAAGCCCCGAGTTCTTCTTTTGCAAGTCGTTCGGCACGGCTGAAGTCGTGCCCTGATACAAACCGACGCAATCGGCCCGCGATCCACAACTCTCTTTGTAACTTTCCGCCGGTTTGGTGATCTCATCCCTTAAGAGGTAGAGGATGGCAGACGAACAACCAACTTCCGCCGAGGACCGCCGCGAGCCAGCGGACGACCCGAAAGCAAGCGCGACGGAATCCGCGAACCAGGAAGCGCCGAAATCGCGGGAAAGCGATGGCGAGATTCCGCGCGCAGAAGAGCCGCAGCCGGAACAGCCCGCTGCCTTCGCTTCCGCTCGATCAGGTCCCGCAGGCGAAGAAGTTCGCGACGTGACCTCGCGCGAGCGCGGGCGCATCAATCGCCGCGAACTGCTGAAGCTGGTCCCGCTCATCGCCATAGGCGCATTCGCCATCCCGAAATTGCAGGAGCCGTTGTTGATGGACGGAGTCGGTCTCAGCGACTGGGCTTCCGGCAAGCTGTTCGGGCGGCATCGCGAGGCGCAAACCTTCAGCAACAACGACGTCGTTCCGTTCGACCGCTTTCCCTACAACTACTACGACGTCGTCGATCCTGAAGTCGATCTCGGCCGTTGGACGCTGACGGTCGAAGGCCTGGTCAAGCGTCCCGGCGAGTACAAGCTGCAACAGGTACAGGTGTTCCCCAAGGTCGTGCAGAACACGCGGCACGTCTGCGTCGAGGGTTGGGACGTGGTGGGCAACTTTGGCGGCACGCGCGCCTCCGACTTTCTGCGCTCGGTCGGCGCCGACTTGACCGCCCGCTATCTGGAAGTTGAGTGCGCCGACGAGTACTACGAATCCATCGACATGGCGACGGTGCTGCATCCGCAGACGCTTTTCTGCTATGAGATGTACGGCCAGCCGCTGGACCGCGGGCACGGCGCGCCGCTGCGCCTGCAAATGCCCACCAAGCTCGGCTACAAGCAGGCCAAGTATTTGAACACCATTCGCGTGACCAACGTGCTGAAGGGCGGCAAGCGCGGCTATTGGGAAGATCAGGGCTACAGCTGGTACGGAGGACTGTGAACATGGCGACGAGCGCGACCCTGATCGAGAGCGAGAAGCCGGATACCATCACCGTTGCCTACGAGCACCCGTGGACCGTTCGCGTGGCCCATTGGCTGAACGCCGTTGCCGTGTTCGTGCTCATAACCAGCGGGCTGCGCATCTTCCGCGCCTTCCCCAGCTTCGGGCCGAAGATTCCGCAGCAGAACTTCTGGGTCCCGCCGCCCGGAATCACGCTGGGAGGCTGGCTGGGCGGCGCATTGCAATGGCACTTCACTTTCATGTGGATCTTTGCCGGCAGCGGCCTGATGTATGTGATCTATCAGGTCGTGACCGGCCATTGGCGGCAGGTGCTGTTCCTGCCGCGCGACATCCCAGGTGTGTGGCCGATGGCGCGCCATTACTTCCTGTTCGGCAAGAAGCCGGCCATCGAGGCCGCGTACAACCCGCTCCAGAAGCTCGCCTACACCTCCACGATTTTCTTCGGCGCAATGTCTTTCCTCACCGGGCTCGTGCTGTATAAGCCGGCGCAGTTCTGGTGGCTGACGTGGATGCTGGGCGGCTTTCATCTGGCACGCATCTGGCATTTCGCCGCGATGTGCGGATTCGTGGCCTTCATTCCCGGCCATCTCATCATGGTGCTGCTGCACGGCTGGAACAACTTCTACTCCATGATCACGGGCTGGAAGCGCGATCCTGAATATCTAGAATAGAAGGCGCTTTCGCCAATGTGGAAGGCTTCGATTTTCCATCAGTCCTCCGTTATCAATTGGCTCTGTGTCGCTGTGGTGAAAGCGTTCTGATTTTTTTCGTGCGCTCCGTGTCCTCCGTGGTGCAAATGGCCGGTTCGCAGCGGCAAGCGATTCGCCCGCCATCTAAAAAAGAAGCCCCGCTGGTTAGCGGGGCTTCGCGAAACAACAGGTTTCAAGCAGCGTAGATCAGAATCCACTCAGCTTTCTCGGAGCGCCGAGGCCGGTGCACTGGTCCCAACCAAGTTTGGCTGGCGAGCCGTTGTTGCCCACCGTCACGTCGTAGAAAATCTGGCGGTAGAGCCCGGGGTTCTTGTAATAGCTGTAGGTCTTCTGGAGTTCAGAAGCCGTATGGTTGGCGAAGCTGCCGGCCGCGTTGGTGATGCCGGCCATGGTGGGAGAAGAAACGCTGGTGCCACCGACTTGACACCATCCGCCGCATCCCGTGGTGGAATACATCGCGACTCCGCTATTGGGATCGGCGTCAGATCCCCAATCCGGCGTGCCGCGGTGCGCTCCGGTGACGTTGCCGATCAGGAGCTGGTAATTGGGCTTAGGTTCGTACTGGCTGATGCCACCGCCGCTGTCGCTCCAGCAGTGCTCAACTCCCTGGAATTGGCCGCTGCTGCGAATGACGGTCGTGCCGCCGGCAGAGACCACATTCGGCGATACGCTGGGATAGGCCGGTCCCAAGCCCGAGTCGCCAGCCGAAGCGAAGTAGACCACCTTGGACTGCGTCATGTACTGGTCCCAGTCCAATTCGCTGGGATCTTCCGGCGTTCCATAGCTGAAGCTGTTGGAGACTTCTCCGCCGCCCAGTCCGGCCACGGCTACGCCAGCCAGGTATTCGGCAGCGCTCGTCCCGCCCTGAAATGGATCGCTGCAAAACTGCGCCACAATGATTTGCGCGTTGGGCGCCATGGCATGGGAATACTGAGTGTCCAGGGCGGTTTCCACGTCCCAGCCGCTTCCGTCGCTGCTCGGGCAGTCTCCGCAGTCACAGATAAATTGCAGGGTCTGGGTTGGCAATCCGTAATAGGCGTTAAAAGTGTTGAAATCGGACTGCAGGGTGCTGTTGTGACCGTAGTCCACTACCGCGATGGCATTCGTGCCACCCGAGGCCACCGGAGACCCGCTCCGCGGGCATCCATTGGTCGGCGGCGTCACGCCGTAGATGCAGGCGATCGAGCCTGGAGTCTCAGCGTTCGCCGGCGGATTGTTCGGCGTCCAGTTGTCAGGACGGAAAATAAGCAGGTGCGTGCGCACCATACCCGGAGCCAGGCCACGGGTGCTTTGTGGAACGATGATGGTGCCTTTGACCTGCGAGTCCTGGGACTGGGCAAAGCCACTGATTGCCATCGCTAGGATTACCGTTACGGCAAGCACTAGCCAAAAACCTCTCTTCATTTGTTTCTCCTTAAGTGTCATCTGCTGGGATTGTGTTTTAGAAGTCCCGCCATCCCGGATAACTCTGGGGGTGTCGGAACTCGTTTACCTTGGGCCTGGAAGTTTGCGAACTCAAACGCTTTACTCGATGATGTGCCAGGAACGCGAGAGCGGGGATCGGTACCTTCGAGAGTCGATCCGCTGACGTAGGGAGCACAGTATCAGGCGTGACAAGCATCAAATGAGTTCAGAAGTCGAACCGGGATTACGCACCTCAAGCGACATGCGTGGGTTGAAGCCCCAATTTGGACCGAGGGGAAAGAGGATCAACTCAGGTTTGGCTGCTTTGGGTACGGCTCAACATACTCAACATTGCCGCCTAAGTCAACATCAAACAAGCTAGTCCCCATAAAAAGCTGTTCCCATTCCGGTCGCCAACAGCTTACAAACGGGCTGCATACCACCTAAGTCGGACCTTTTTTGCTTTGGATTTGAAGGGATGGTCTCTATTGACGACTACTACCGTCTAAGTATTACTGGATAGTAAATGCACTACGCTCTAAAAGAACGTTATTCGTACTTAGCAGCTAGAGCCCCTAACAAAACCTCAGCCCCGGCAGCTTAGTTCCGCTGTTCCGCTCACTGCAGCTTCGCATACTCCGCCTTGGCACCTTTCAGGATGGGGATGTCGGGGTCGGCGT
>PLBD01000138.1 GCA_003135315.1 Acidobacteriaceae bacterium
GTGACCGTGGTTGCCACCGGCGGTCTGGCCGCGTTGATGGGCGGCGGCTCCAAGTACATTCGCGAGATCGACGACCTGCTGACCCTGGAAGGGCTGCGCATCATCTACGAGCGCAATCAGGCGCACAACAAGCGGCGTTCGGAAGCCGCGCCGGGCGACACCCCTCCCGAACCGCACAGCGCGCGCAAAACCGCCGGCGCAACGCCAAAACGGAGTTGATGATGATCGGCATGCTGCGGGTGGAGCACGCCTTCAGAGTCTGCGTGAGAAGTAGGTTTGATCTTCGGCGGCGGAGTNNAAGAACCCCGAAGGGGTGGAAATGCAGTTAGCCCAGGACGGAGCGAAGCGGAGTCCTGGGTACGGTGGGAAAAAGATCGGAGTCCCGTAGGGACGGCACGGGTTCTCACGCACTCACTTCAGGCGTGCATGGATGCCCGCAACCATGACCTGCGCTTTAGTGCCTGAAGTAATACTTTCCTTACCTCAGTCGCAAAAGCCGATATATTACCGAATCCTTGAAACTGCACCGCTGAAGCGATGCACCTTGGCCAAATGTGAAGGCCCGCGCCTCATTCAAGCCTCGCTCGCTTGAGCGAAGTAATTCTCATCGTGGAAAACTACTTCAACTACTTCACGGAAATCGAGGAGCACTTCCAGCGCCGCCGGGGCACGCTGCTGCTGTTGTCGCCGCTCGACTGGGCGCTGATGGAAACCTGGAAGGATGCAGGCATTCCTCTGGAAGCCGTCCTGCGCGGCATCGATGTGACGTTCGAGAAATGGGAGCGGCGTCCGCGCAAGACGCGCAAGGTAAATGGTCTCGCTTTCTGCGCGCAGGAAGTGCTGGCCTCGGCCGAGGAGATGAAGGATGCTGCCGTCGGCGCGCCGTCGAAGTCGAAGGAGAAGCGCGACGCCGGCCTCGATCAATCCGCCGTGGCCGAATATCTGACGCGCAACGCAAGCCAGCTCGATCAGCTCCAATTGCCCGGTTCTGCACAGGCGCTGGCGCAACAGACTGCCGCAACCCTGCTAGGCTTAGCGCAGTCGCTCGCGCAGGCAACAACCGTCGGGATGGAGGACCTGGAGCGGCGGCTCACGATTGCCGAGGAGAAGCTCTTCGCGGCTTTGCTGGCCGCCACGCCCGACGAAGCGCTGTACCAGGTGCGTTCCGAGGCTGACCGCGACCTGGCGCCGTATCGCCGCAAGATGACCGCTCCGCAGATCGAGCACCTGCAAAAGCAGTACATCCACAAGCGGCTCTTCGAGCAATATCGGGTGCCGCGTTTGAGTTTGTTCTACATGTAGGTGTGTCCGGGACTAATCCCGCGGATTGCTCGTTTCGTATGAGGGCACGACTTTAAGTCGTGCCCTCATACAAAACGTTCTATGAGATAGGTTAGTAATCGGAGATTCCTTGCAACTGAAAATCGAAAAGCTGGTCTACGGCGGAGACGGCCTGGCGCGACTTCCCGCCGATGGGCACGGTCGCGGCAAGGCTGTCTTCGTGCCCTTCGTGCTTCCCGGCGAAGAAGTCGAAGCCTCGGTGCTCGAAGGCCGCTCCGGCTTCGTGCGCGCCTCCCTCGACCGCGTGCTCGTGCCTTCCCCTGAGCGCGTCGAGCCGAACTGTCCGTACTTTGGCCGCTGCGGCGGTTGCCATTACCAGCACATTGACTATGCGGCACAACTCCGCCACAAAGCCGAGATCCTGCGCGAAACCCTGCGCCGCACCGCCAAGCTCGACTTGCAGCAGGACATCACCCTGCACTCATCCCGGCCGTGGGGCTATCGCAATCGCACGCGAATGCACGTGCAACATCAGCCGCAATTCGCGCTCGGTTACTTCCGTCACAATTCGCACGCGCTGTTGCCGGTGGAGAGTTGCCCCATCAGCTCGCCGCTCATCAATCGAGCCATCACGGCCGTCTGGACGGTCGGTCGCCGCAAGGGCGTTGTGCCCGAGACCCTGCACGGGTTGCAGTTCTTCACCAACCACGATGACACCAAGCTGCTGGTCGAGCTCTATGTGCGGCCGGAAGCAGTTGTCAGCCATCCGGCACCGGCTGTCCGCTCGAAAACGGCGGCGGCCGGCACTGACGAAGCGCGAACCAGTTCAAAAGCGATGCAGACGTTCGCTGCGCAGCTGGGCAACTTCCTTCCCGAACTCACGGGCGTGGTTGTCTTCGCGGCGTCGCCTGTGGAGGATGAAACCCGGCAGCACGCGCCGCTTACCTCGACGCATTCGGAAGCTCCGCAAGCCATCGGCGAAGGCTCGCTGCTCTATCGCGCCGCCGAAGCCGACTACCGCGTCAGCGCCGGCTCCTTCTTTCAGACCAACCGCTTTCTCATCGACAAGTTGGTCGAAATCGTCGTGACCAACCGCACCGGACGTGCCGCGCTGGACCTTTACGCGGGGGCCGGCTTGTTTACTCAGCGCCTGGCGCGCAATTTCGATCAAGTGTTGACCGTGGAATCTTCCCCGCACTCTTTCGCCGACCTGCGGCACAACGTCCCGGCCAACGTGAAGTGCCTCCGCTCGACAACCGAACTTTTCCTCGCTGAACGCTCGTCGAAGCTGGCGCTTGATGTGGTAATCCTCGATCCGCCGCGCGCAGGTCTGGGCGAGAAGGCGGCTGCCGCCCTGGGCCGCATGTCCGCCTCGCATGTGACGTACGTCTCATGTGATCCGGCAACCCTCTCGCGCGACCTCCGCGTCCTGCTAGAATCGGGCTATCGGGTCGAGCAGGCGCACCTGGTGGACCTGTTTCCGCAGACGTATCACATGGAAACCGTTCTGCACCTGGCGCGCTAACGCAGGTCGATTTTGGTGTATTGGGTGGAGCACCGCTTCAGCGGTGCAGCTACGGACTGGAGACGGAGCCGGCTTTAGCCACTGAGGTCAAGAGAGACATTACCTCAGGCGCTAAAGCGCAGAATCATATGCTGCCGCCAGCAATGCACGCCTGAAAGGCGTGCTCCACCCCTCGCTTACGCCAAGAGAAGATCCGCGCTAGCTCGACGATCCTCGCCGAAATCCCCAGGTCCAACTCACACGCTTTGGCGTGTGATGCAGTGAAGGAGATCCTATGTACGCGCTCGCCATCATTCGTTATCGGAAGCCGATAGAAGACGTCCTGAAGCATGTGGACGCGCACCGCGCCTATTGCCAGGGCCTGAAGCAAGAGGGTTTGCTGCTTGCCTCCGGGCCGCTGGCGCCGCGCAACGGTGGCGCCATGCTGCTAAGAGTGCCCGATGACGAAGCACAGGCGACGCTGGACAGTATTCGCGACAACGATCCCTACACGCGCTTCGGACTCGCGCAATACGAAGTGTGGCCCTGGAACCCCGTCTTCGGCGCGGAGGACCTGGACCGCCTGTAACCATCCCAAGGAGCGCGACGCGACGGCAGCAGTAGAGCAGTGGCAATGTCGGTCGAAGGCGGCTTTGAAGGGGCACGGCTTTAGCCGTGCCGTTACGCCGCACAAATGAAGATGGCCTTTAGGCCCTGAGGGAGCCAGTTTCCTCAGCGTTTAGAGCCGAACTTTCTATTACCCTCAGCGGCATGCCTGAAGGCGTGCCCTTTCAAAGGCGGGGTTAGACACCGAAATTGTAAGCGCTCTAAGGCTGACATCAACACAGCGCGCAAGTTGGGACTCCGGCGGGCGGACGTGTCTACAACCCTACTCTCGGAAGAGCGCGAATCGGCAGCCCCACTTTCGCTCCCTCCAACGGGCGCCGAACCAATCCAAGCCGCCTCAAAGCCATATTGCGGCGGACAGGAGCCGGTCTTCCTGGCTGCTCTCGCCTTTTCCGCCGGAATCATCGCCGCCAACTATCTCTGGCGCTCTCCTTACATCTGGCTGGCAGGATTCCTGATCGCGGCGACTGGCGCGGCGCTCGCCCTTCGCCGCTCGCCCCAGGCAGGATTCGCTCTCGCCCTGGCGGCCATGCTTCCCCTCGGCGCTTTCTATTTGCAGGCGCGGGACGCGGCCCAGGTTACAGTCGCGGAGAACTTGCAGCCTTTCGCCACCGGAGGGACCAGCGTCGACGTCGTCGCGCATGTCATTCGCGAGGGACTGGTCCGCGACAGTCCCTACGGTGGCAAGCAGCAGTCCGTCGATGTCGAGAGCGAACAACTGCGGCTCGGTGACGACCAAATCTCCACGGCGGTCGGCATTCGCCTGACCATCTACAGCAAGCAATCTGAGGAAGACGAAGCCCATGACGCCGGTGTCGAATCGCCCCTCCGCGTTTACACCTACGGAGAGCGGCTGCGCTTCCCAGCCAAACTGCGTCTGCCGCGCAACTATCGCAATCCCGGCGCAATGGATCTGGCAGGCTATCTCAGTTCGCAGGGAGTTCGTCTGACGGGCTCAGCCCGCGCCAGCAATATCAGGGTGCTGCCCGGCTTCGTTGGGAGCCGCATCGGCCTGTGGCGCAACGCGGCCCGGCGCAGCGCGCTTGCTCACATCATGCAACTCTGGCCGGGCGAACGCGGCGCCCTGATGCAGGCAGCCCTCATCGGCGGACGCGCCTTTTTCGGACGCGATATCAAGACCGACTTCCAGCGCACCGGCACGTATCACATTCTGGTGGTCTCCGGCATCAACGTCGGAATTCTCGCTTTCGCCGTCTTCTGGCTCCTGCGCAAGCTGCCCTTCGGCGAAACCTGGGCCACCATCCTCACTATCCTGCTTTCCTGGGGATACGCCTTCGTCGCCGATCTGGGCTCGCCCATCGTGCGCGCCACCATCACGCTGAACATCTACTTGCTCACACGATTGCTCTTTCGCGACCGGGCTGGACTCAACGCTCTCGGCATTGCCGCGTTGGGCATCTTGCTGGTGAATCCCCGGGCCTTGTTCGAGGCCAGCTTCCAGCTCACCTTCACTGCGGTGCTTGCCGTAGCAGGGATCTCGGTCCCAATCCTGCGCCGCACTCTCTACCCCGCGCAGAGCGCAATCAGGAATATCGATTCGCCGGAGTACGACATTTCTCTGCCGACCCGTGCCGCCGAATTTCGTGTGGAAATGCGCCTTTTGCGCGACGCACTACAGGACGTCGTTGGCCGCCGTGCCGCAACCTTCCTGGTCGTTCGCACGGTCGGTTTTGTGTTGCTTGCTTCGGAGTTACTGTTCGTCTCCACGGTCATCCAACTGGCGCTGGCGCTGCCGATGGCCTGGTATTTCCATCGCGCCACCACCATGGCTTTGCCGGCCAATGCATTGATGATTCCGATCGCTTCCGTGCTCTTGCCGAGCGCCGTGCTGGCTGTCGTTCTTTCCTACCTGTCACACTGGCTGGCCTATGTTCCGGCGGTGATCGCCGGATACTCGCTCGACGTTCTGACCGGGACTGTCCGCCTCATCGGACACCTGCGAGTCTCCGAGGTGCGCGTGCCTACGCCAACCTTGGCTGTCTCGCTGGCTGCAGCACTGGCGGTCGGTCTGGCGCTGTTGCTGGCGAGGCGGCGCATTCTGGCGGCGATCGGAGTCGCCGGATTGCTTACCTCGGCACTCGCCATCGTCCTGGTGCCGCCGAAGCCGCAATGGCATCCCGGCATCTTCGAGATCACGGCCATCGATGTTGGCCAGGGGGATTCGCTGCTGTTGATCACGCCCGAAGGCAAGACCCTGCTGATGGACTCCGGCGGAATGCCGGGCAATGTGCGCTCCGACTTCGATGTCGGCGAGGAAGTGGTTTCGCCCTATCTCTGGTCGCGCGGCATTCGCAGGCTGGACGCGGTTGCCATCTCGCACGCGCACACCGACCACATGGGTGGCATGCCCAGCATTATCGCCAACTTTCAGCCGCATGAACTGTGGTATGGCGTGGAGTCACCCACCCGGGATTTTGTCAAAGTGAAGGAGGCCGCGCATTTGTTCCAGGTGCAGACCAGGAACTTCATGGCGGGCGCGTCTTTCGATTTTGGAGGGGTTCAGGTGCGCGTGTTGAATCCTCAGCAGGATTGGACGGCTAAAGATCCTGACGACCAGTCGCTGGTCCTGCGTATGCAATATGGCCAAACATCAGCCCTGTTGGTCGGGGACGCACACAAGCGAATCGAACAGTTTCTCATCGCCGAATCCCCACAGGCCGACCTGCTCAAAGTGGGCCACCATGGCAGCGCCACCTCGAGTTCGCCGGAGTTCCTCGCAGCCGTGAAGCCGCGCTTCGCCGTGGTGTCGGTGGGATTCTACAATTCGTTCCGGCATCCCCGCCCCGAAGTGATGCAGCGTTACACCGGCGCTGACATCACAACTTATCGCACCGACCTCGCCGGGGCGGTCTCGTTCTACCTGGACGGGACGCGGGTAACGGCTACGCCGGTTCCTCGCTGATCGCTTCGTCCTCGTCTGTCGTCGGGTGATTGCGATACTCCTCGATGGTCTCCAGCGCCTCTTCGGCCTGGTCCGGGCGCACCATGATAACGACTCCGCCCACGCCGGGCAGTATGTCCTGCGGCGCTTCGCGGTTCTGGATCATCGCCTCAATGCCCGCCGATTGCAGCAGGCCGCGCACAACCATCGCCTCCGATTCCTCATCCGTGTCGAAAACCTTCACCAGTTCCTCGTGCCCTTCTGCTGTCTCATCTGCCATGTTGCCTCCCGTCAGTTCGATGCAAAGGGCAGCTTCATCGCCGTTTGCAATGTTTTATTTTGCGGCTGATATCTCGCTGATCCAGTGTATGATGCCTTCCACCATTGCTCCAACGCGGTCCCGCAACGGCTGGGGTGCGGCGCACATCAAATTGTAACGAACGCGAGTCGGCCGCGACGTCGAAGAACGCCGGGCTGATTCTTCAGAGGCGAATTCATGGGGCTATCGGAACGGAAGGAAGTTGCGGCATCCCAAAGCACCGGCGGTGAACTGTCCGAACAGGAGCAGGAACGCCGCAAGCTGCGCCGGTTGCAGATCATGATGAATATGGTGATGTCGGTCATCAGCCAGGACCAGGGTCTTACCGTGGAAGAGGCGGCAGAGCTGGCGGCCAACGCCAAACGCGCTGCGCTGGCGCTGTTTCCCGATAAGGAGTTCGCCTACGACATTCTCTACAAGCCGCGGCTACAGCGGCTGATGGCGGAGCGCTTCCGCTTGCAGTAGAGTCCGCTTACTTCGAGATGCTGGTCAGGTAGATGGTCAGCGTGCCCCAGAAAAGCTGCGCGCGCATCTGGATCGGCAGATGCCGTTCATCGTCCGAGTACCAGATCCAGATGCGGCCCTTGTTCTTCAGGATTCCGGAATCGCCCTCCGGTCCCACTCGCACCGTCTGAAATGTTCCAGCCGGGGTTTTGATCTGCTCCTTGCCTTCCACGTGCGCCTGTGCCGTCACCGTTTTGGCGCCGTCGTTCACGGGAAAGGTGTAGGTGGCTCCCACTTGTAGCGGCAGGCTGGCAACATAAAGAATTCCGGTCACCACGTCGGTCACGCAACCGGGGATGTCGTTCTCAATCCTTTTGTGCTGGTTGTCTTTCAGGTTGCGCTCTTCCAGCACTGCCTTGCCGCGCGCGTAGTCGTAGGTGATCGTGGTCTCGCGGCTGTGTGAGCCCTCTTCGGTGTGCTTCATCAGCTTGTTGGAACAAAGGCTCTTCGCATCGAAGTAGGAATTGAAGCGGTCCTGCACCCGGTACAGCAGCGCGACCACGCCGGTGGCGTCCGCCGTGCCCACCAGGTGGTTTTGCGTGCCGGACTGCTCGACGCGGAGCGTAGCCACTCCGGCCGTCAGGAAATGCCACTCGCCATCGTAGCGAAGCGTCTGCCCGTAGGGAAATTGAAATCCCGCCCGCAGAGGCTGAATGTGCGACGCGGCCCCGATTTTCCCTTCGGTCTGCGCCGCCAGGGCATTGTGAGCCGCCTGCGGAAGCACCGCCGGGACACTATTGGCACTGAGCAGCGCGCACAATAGCGCAACCGTAAGTATGAAGAAAAAGCGCGCGATGGCGGTCGTCACCTTCCTCCGGGCAGCCAGAGAATTTTCGCAATCAGGACCGCCAATATCGCGGCAGCTCCGAGCAGGGAATTGTACTCGCGATGCCGGAAGTATAACTCACGCGAAAAACCGGCGGTCACTCCAGCAAACCACAGGGAGCGCGGCAGCAGGCTCGGCACTCGCCGCCGATAGTCGGCATAATCCGGGAACCGGCCGCTTAGAAAACTCTCCTCGCCGCGGATGACGGGCACATAGACCACCGCAAAATAAACGATGAGCACGACGCCGACCCAGATGTCGCGCGCCGCCGCGGCGAATCCTATCCCAATTACGATGGAGCCCAGATACAAAGGATTCCGCACGTAGGCGTACGGCCCTGTCATGGTCAGCTCGCGGTCCTTCTGCACCTGGCCTGACGCCAGAGCGCGAATCGCGATTCCACAAGCTGCAACGGCCGTCCCAACGGCAACGCTCGCCCACGCTGGACGGGCTCGCCACATATAGAACGCAGCGAAGAGAAATCCCAGCGGCACGCGGATGCGGCGCGCGGTACGGCGCCACGACCAGGCCGGCGCCGCCGGCTGCCCTTGGCCTTGCAAGGATGAAGGAGCGTTAACCTTCAGCTGAGTCCTCCAGTGCGCTGGCGCAACTGCGCCAGCAACTCGGTTGTGGAATGGTCTTTGGGATCGCCCACGATCTCCACCCGCCCGCCGTAGGCCAGCACCTCGTCGCGCTCGGGTACCGTTTCGCGAGTGTAATCGGTGCCCTTCGCCTGAACGTCCGGACGGATTTCGCGGATCAGCGCGCGGACATCCGGCTCGTCAAAGAGCACGACTGCATCCACGTCCGACAATGCTGCCACGATTTCCGCGCGCTCTTCTGCCGCCATGAACGGGCGGCCTTCGCCTTTGATCTGCCGCACGCTGGCGTCGGAATTCATGGCAACAACAAGCCTCCCGCCCAGCGCCTTGGCGCCGCGCAGGTAGCGGACGTGTCCGACGTGCAGCAGGTCGAAGCAGCCGTTTGCCAGGACGATCTGTTCTCCGGCACGTCGCCATTCCGCCACGCGCTCGCGCAAGCCGTCCCGGGTAACGATTTTGTCCTGCTCGCTCATCCTCATCTCGCAGTTTCAAGTTTCCGGTTTGCAGTTTCTGGAAAATTCGGGATGTATTTCCTGGCACTCGAACTTCGGGACTCTTGTTTCGTGGCGCCGATAGCCCCGTTCCGGCAACTCGAAACTAGAAACTCGAAACTGCTCCTATTGCAGCCAGCAGTTCCTTGCTGGAAACCGTCGCCGTGCCCCGCTTCATCACCACGATGCCGCCGGCAAAATTCGCCAGCCGTGCCGCGGAAGCCGTATCGGCGCCGGCAGCCAGCGCGGCCGTAAAGGTTGCGATGACGGTATCGCCGGCTCCGGTTACGTCCACCACCTGGTCAGAGCCATAAATCGGGATGGCCGCCGGTGTTGCATTCTTCTCAAAGGCCACCATGCCATCGCGCCCGCGCGTGATGACCAGGCACTCCAGCGCCATCTCTTTCATCAGACGCTCACCGGCGGCGAACAGCTTGCGATCATCATGTCCAATCCTGACTCCTAACGCCTCTTCCACCTCGGGCTCGTTCGGAGTCGCTGCCGTCGCGCCTTCGTAATCGAGGATGCGATAGCGCGAATCGACGGTGATGGGCTTGTTCTCCAGGCAGCCATTCGACTTCACGAACGTCAGCAGCCGCGGCGTGGCCGCGCCATAGCCGTAATCGGAGACGAGCAGCGCGTCGGACGCAGTGGCATATTCCCTGGCCGCGTTCACCAGCTTGAGCAGCACGGGATGCACAGCGTCCAGCGGTTCCGGTTCGCGGTCCACTCGCACCACCTGCTGCCGGCTGGTGTGCGACATGCCGGCCAGGATCCGCGTCTTGGTGGTGGTCGTGTGGCCCTTCAGCCGCTCGATGCCGCCGGTAGGAATCTTCTTCTCGTGCAGCCTCTCCAGCAGCAGACTGCCGGCTTCGTCATCGCCCACAACTCCCACAGGGAGCACGTTGACTCCCAGTGACGCCAGGTTCATCACCGCGTTAGCGCCGCCTCCGGGCACCACGGTCCGTTCACGGTGTTTCAGGATCAACACCGGCGCCTCGCGCGAGACGCGTGCGATCTCGCCGAAAATAAATTCGTCGGCTACCAGGTCCGCCAGCACGGTGATGGAGAGATCGGAAAACTGCCGGACAATCTTCTTCCACCGCTCCGCGTCTTTAGGATGGTTGTTCATCAATTCAAGTGAA